>JBBQBR010000389.1:0-3558 GCA_038317875.1 Lysobacterales bacterium | reverse complement strand
GGGCATATCGGATGCCGATATTCAACGCGAGTTGGAATCCGAAGGCGTTCACAGCCACCCCGCGCCCAAGCCCGATGGCAAGTCGAAATTCTGGCACACTAAGCACGTGACGGCCGAGGAAAAAGGCGCCGCCAAGGCAGCCGCCGCACAAAAGAAGAAAGACGACGCCGTAGTCGAAAAGGCTCGAATCGCAGCTGATAAGGAAGCTGCTGTTCAGAAGAAGAAAGACGACGCCGCAGCCGAAAAGGCACGAATCATAGCCGAGAAACAAGCGGAAAAGGCGAAACTCGAAGCCGAGATAGCCAGCTTGCGGATCGCCGCTATCGGTGATGGAGTAAGAGCGAAAGCCGAAGCACTCGGTAACAAAATCGTCGCTCCCGAACAACTCTTCAAATTCAGCGCCAAGCATGGCGACAGCGAAAAATCGGAAGTCGAAAAAGTATTGAAGCAATTGGTGGAAGATAAAAAGCTCTTTACCCACCCCGGCGGCAAGTATGGCCTCTCGGCACCATTGCCTTGGTTCGAGAAATTCAAGGCGCCGTTGGATGCACTCGTAAAGGCCGCACAGAAACTCACGGCCAACGACGTCCCACTCGGCGAAGTGATTGAGAAGCTCCGTGAAAAAACAGTTGTTACACCAGCAATGAAAGAAACGAACGAATAGTACAACTTGGACAATGGCCTGATCTCGTCGCGACATCAGGCCATTGAAGCCGAAGCAGCGACCGATCAAAGCGTTATAAAAATGCGAAAGTGCAGAGAATGCAGCCTTTGCCGCAAGGATCAAAAAATCATTTGCGGCTCGAATAGAAGCGTCAAAACAAACATTTTTAACGCAAAGATTTATAATGTAAAAATGTTTACAATAATGGCAAAGCCGACTTTTGTCGGCCCACGCAACATCACCCGATGCGCCCTGAAAATACAGGCTACCGCGGCCACCGGTGGTGCTGAAATAATGCGCGTTCGCGTCCCAAAATAGCTGCGCGCTTAAGCTCAACTTGGGACGCAATTGGGTCAGATAAAGTGCGCGAAAATTACGGTATGCGCCCAGCCCAAACAGCTGAAAAAACTCCTCGTGCTTAAGCTCGGAAATCGCCGCGATTTTAAGTTCGAGCAGGGCGTTTTGCCGACTATTGACGTCAATGCTGTGGATCGCTTGCGGGTTATCCAGCAAGTAGTCGAGCGCGTTGCAACCGGCGCTGGTAATCATCGCTACCCTAGAATCGGCGCCAAGCTTAAGCATTTCACGATCTGCCGCTGGATCTTCCCAACAGGTGTTGTAAATCAGCCGACTGCCGTGTGTTGCTTTAAAAATACGATCGTAAATTCCCAACATGTTGAACTCCGGTTTTTCACATAAATTTAGATCAAATCAAGTTCGTATCGATCAATAGCCATAGACGCGCTAGCCAGTAGAGTCCGCTGCCCATAAAAATCGCGGCGGCGACATCGCTTGGGTAATGCAAGCCCAACACAACGCGTGAGGCCGCAATGCACAGGCTGAGCGGCACCAATAGCAACGCAAGCCACGGGAAGTAATGGCAAGCTACGAGCGAAAACGCGACGGCGTGCAGCGTGTGCCCAGACGGAAAGGAAAACTCATCCAAGGGTGCTACCGTTAAGTGCAAGCCAGTACGGCGTACCAAGGGCCGCGGCCGCTTACTTAAATGCTTGACTAATTTGTAAAGCGCAAGCGATGCGACACCGAGTGCGGCCATATGCAGCGCCGCAACCGCGCCGCGTGCGCCACCGAACGCGAGCAGCATCAGCATCAACAAATACCACACCCAACCGTCGCCGATGCGACTGATAAAGCCAAAAAATGGCACCCAACGCGTGCCGTGCGCGCGTTGATTTGCGCGTTCGCACCAATGCCATTCGTGCGCTGCGAATGCTTTAAACACGTTTACATTCAGGTGCATCGTGCGCTCCTTGAGCTTTGCGATCAGCGATACGATAGATAGGAGTCAGGGCGTCGGTGGCTTTGACGTTGCAGCTAGTACCGAGCTCTAGTAATAGCTCGACGAGTGCGCCTGCAACGCTACTAGGGTTAAGATGCGCAATGCTCAGCCTTGCCGCCTCGCGTATGCATGACGGTTTATCTTGCATCGTTTGCGCCAACAGCACGGCTTGCGCGACGAAGCTTTCCTCGTCACCAAAACGCGCAAGCTGACCATTGCTGCCTGCAACGACAAATTCTTCCGCAGCGCCGTAGTCAAACGCGCACACCGGCAGGCCGCTGGCTAAGGCTTCAAGCGTGACGTTGCCAAAAGTTTCACTCAAGCTCGGAAACAGGAATAAATCAGCACTTGCGTATGCCGCTGAGAGCGCTTCGCCGCGCAGCATGCCTAAAAAAATATGCCTTGCATCTGCTGCTAGAGTCGCGCGTAGGGCGCCGCATTCAGGGCCATCACCCACCCAAATCATGCGCGCCTGCGGGTGCTTTTCTGCAATCGCATTGAACGCACGAATCGCGAGCGGCAAGTTTTTTTCAGATGCGATGCGTCCTACGAATAAAACTGCGGGTGCTTCCGCGCCGCTGCAGCTGCTCGTGTTGCAACCCCAGCTAGCGCGCACAGATTCACTGCGATAAGTGGGTGTGAACGCGCTGGTATCGACCGCCCTTTCAAGACGCTCAACGCGTCGGAAGCCTTTCGCATTGAGGAAGTTTTTCAGGCTTGTTGTTGGTACCAATGTCGCTAACGCGCGGTTGTGGAAGCCACGCATAAAGGCGAACGCAGGGCGGCGCAAAAAACTTAAGCCGTAGTGATCCATAAAATCATCAAAGCGCGTATGCAGACCGGTTACCACCGGAATGCCAAGTTGCTTTGCTGCCGATACTGCCGACCATCCCAAGGGCCCTTCGGTGGCAACATATACGCCCTCTGGGCGAAGTTTTTGCCAATGCTTGAGTAATCGTCGTTTCGCTGGCAGGCCAAAGCGCAGACCATCATAGAACGGCAATTTTGCGCCCGGCACAAGTTGCTCTACGATCAAGCGCTCAGGTGCTTTATGCAGATCCGACGGCTGCTTGGGGCGCACCACTTCTACGTGGTGTCCAAGTTTGCGGCAATGCTGTACCAAAGACAGCACCGTCAGCGCCACACCGTTTATTTCTGGCGGGTAGGTCTCGGTTACGAAAGTAATTTTCATGTGCATCCGGCTGGCCTTTCCTAGACCTTAAGGTTGCGCACCAAGATGATGCTGGTTGGTCAATAAAGTGACAGTTTTGTGAAGCTTAGCGGTGCAGGCGGCGATACTATTGAGCTGGCAAGGCGTTGCAATTGACAAGCCCAATCAGCCCGCAAGACTGAATTTGATGCGTTGGCGCAACACGCTGCTAACCGGTTGATCATTGACTAGCTTTGGGCTGTAGCGCCAACGCATCACCGCACGACGCGCCTCAACATCAAATATGCGGGTCGGCTGCGCGCCGACGACTAAGGCCTCGGTGACCCGCCCGCTGGCGTCCACTGCGACTTGTAAATCAACCCATCCTTCAATCTTTTGCCGACGCGCCTGAGCTGGAAAAACCGCACGTGCAGTGCTCAAAGC
>JBBQBR010000388.1:0-3565 GCA_038317875.1 Lysobacterales bacterium | reverse complement strand
CTATTTGCCAAACGGCGGTTTAGTGCCACGCGGGCAACCGGGCGCGGTAATTGAAGATGCAAATATTGCGGCAGCCCAGGTTATGCAGGTTTTGCAACACGGTAAATTGACTGCACTGGACGGCGCGGAGCTTGCACTTGCCGCCGACACCGTCTGCATCCATGGGGATCGTGCAGATGCCGCAGAATTTGCCGCCGCTTTACACGCACAACTTTGTGCCAGCGGCGTGCGTATTGGAGCGGGTACATGAGCGTTTTGTGGGGTGTGGCGGTATTGATTGTGGGCATGGCGCTGCGGGTGAATCCATTGGCGGTGGTGTTGACGTCAGCATTGACGACCGGCTATTTAGCGGGAATTACACCGTTAGCGTTACTTGCCCTGATTGGCGAGAATTTTCGTGATAAGCGTTTTTTGATGGTGTTTTTGTTGGTGCTGCCGCTGGTTGCCACGCTGGAGAATTTGGGGCTGCGCGAATACTTAAAGCGCATGATGTCGGCGCGGCGCAATACCACGTTGGCATCCGTGCTCAGCAGCTATTTTTTAGTGCGCCAAATTGCCTCAGCGTGTGGCTTGACCTCCCTCGGTGGGCATCCACAAAGCGTGCGGCCGCTATTGGTGCCGCTCGCGGAATCGGCGGCCATTCAGCGTTGGGGCGTGCTTAAAAAAGCGCAGTTGGAAAAACTAAAAGCGTTTTGCGCCGGCACCGACAATATCGCGCTATTTTTTGGCGAAGACGTATTCCTCGCATTTGGCGCCGTGCTGCTCATTCAAGCTACGCTTAAAGATTATGGGATCGCGGCGGAAGCATTAAATATCAGCTTGTGGGCGATTCCAACGGCTATTTTGGCCGCGATTATTCACTTGATTCGTATTCGGCGATTCAAACTGTGAGCGCGATAATTCCGGCCACGAATTTGCCGACCTCAACTTTGCCGACCTCAACTTTGCCAACTTTGACGCTAGAGCCCGCATTCTGGCTGCTTGCGGTGCTATTTGCCGTGGTTGCTATCGTTTGTTTTCAGCGCAAAGCTTGGTTGCGCGGTGTTTTTTGGCTGACGCTGGGCGGCTTGTTTGTGTTAGCGCCGTATTTGCCCCCGGTTTGGACGGGTGCGCTGGTATTGCTGAGCAGCGTACTGGCGTTTGCGGCAAACTCTGAGCGCACCGAAGATGCTGCGGCAAAGGCGCAAGAGGCAGTCGCTGCCGAACGCAGTCTGGCATTAGGCACCAAATTGTTGAAGCCTGCGATTGCCTTGCCGCTGCTAACCGTGGCGATAACACTGGTGCTGCGCGGTATTCACGGCAATGTCGGTTTTACTTTTGCTTTGAACGATGCGCCGCTTATCGGCCTGTGCTTTGCGGCAGTCATCGTTTTGATCGTGGCATGCGCCGATTTGAAATTCGCGCCGCAGCAAAGCGCAATCTTAGGCGCCCGCGTGCTCAATCAGATTGGCTGGCCGGTGCTTTTACCGATGTTGCTGGCAATTTTGGGCGCAGTTTACGCAAAGTCCGGCGTGGGTGACGCGCTTGCGGTGCACTTAAACGGCGTTTTCCCGACCGATAACCGCTACGCCTGCGTGGCGTTGTTTGGCGTATCGATGGCGCTGCTGACGATGCTGCTGGGTAATGCGTTTGCCGCTTTTCCGGTGGTGTTGGCGGCGGTGGGAATTCCTTTGGTCGTGAATCTACATCACGGCGATCCAATTGTTATGTCGGCAATAGGTATGTTGAGTGGCTATTGCGGCACGTTAATGACGCCGCTGGCGGCAAATTTCAATTTAGTGCCGGTTATTTTGCTGGACATTGAGGATCGCAACGCCGTAATTAAGGCGCAAATTCCAACCGCACTTTGGCTATTGGCTGGCAATGTGGGTTTGCTGTGTTTGCTGGTTTATCGTTAGAAATAGGCGGTTTTCATTTTGCAAAGTCTTTAAGGAAACCCGTTCGTGCTGAGCCAGTCGAAGCATGTAGCCGCACGCTTCGTGATACAAAAAGCCCTTCGGCTGACAGGCTGAAGGCGCGAGTGAATCTATATTGAAAGTCATTTGGCATTGAAAAACATTATGAACATACTACTGACAGGCTTTGACCCCTTTGGCGGCGAAACCACCAACCCATCTTGGGAGGCGGTGCGTGGCTTTAATAACCAGCAAATCGCCGGGCATCAGATTCATTGCCTGCAGTTGCCGACGGAGTTTGGCAAAGCCAGCGCGATATTGACTGCGGCCGTGCAGAAATCACAGCCTGAACTGTGCTTGTGTGTCGGGCAAGCAGGGGGCAGGGCGTTGATATCGTTGGAAAAAGTGGCGATCAATTTCCGCCATGCGCGGATTAGCGACAATGCCGGTATGAAGCCTGAGCATCAAGCGATAGACGAACATCTGCCGACGGCTTATTTCGCAAACTTTGACTTTAGCGACGCACTGATACGCCTAAATGCAGCCGGAATACCCGCCGAAATGTCCTACAGCGCTGGTGCGTATGTCTGCAACGAGGTGCTTTTTACGCTTTGTCAGCTGCAAACACTTACCCCGAAACTGCGCGGCTGTTTTGTGCACATTCCTTTTGCGCCAGAACAGGTGCTAAACAAACCAGGGCAGCCATCCATGTCACGCGAAATCGTCGAAAAAGCGCTTCTGGTATTGATTGAAGCGGGCGTAAATAGTCATGAGTGAGCCGATGAAAAGCGCAGCAACGGCCCCAGATACTTTAGTTGTCGCCATTTCATCACGCGCGCTTTTTGATCTGGACGATGCGCATCAGCTGTATTTGAAAGAAGGCTTGGACGCCTACATGCGCCATCAAATGGCGCGTGAAAATGAAATTTTAGCGCCGGGTATTGCGTTTCCATTAGTGCAAAAGCTGCTTAATCTCAACAAGCTCAATCCCGCGTCCCGCGTGGAAGTTATTTTGCTTAGCCGCAATTCTGGCAATAGTGGTTTGCGCATTTTTAATTCGATTGAACACTATGGCTTGGATGTGGTGCGCGCCGCGTTCACCAATGGCGCGCCGCCACACGCCTATATCGAAGCGTTCGGTGCTGACTTGTTTCTATCGGCGCATGCGGAAGACGTTAAACAGGCTCTGGATGCTGGTTTTGCTGCCGCAATGATTCTGCCCGGCGCTGCGAATGCGCAGCGTTTTCCAGAACTTCGCATCGCATTTGACGGCGATGCAGTGCTGTTCGGCGACGAAGCCGAGCGCGTATTTCGCGAGCAGGGCATCGCAAATTATCATGAATCGGAACGCGCATTGGCGCAAACGCCGCTATCAGGCGGCCCCTTCCGAGGCTTTTTAAGCGCGCTGCACCGCCTGCAAACCGTGTTCGGCGTCGAAAACCCACCGATCCGCACCGCACTCGTCACCGCCCGCAGCGCACCCGCGCACAAGCGAGTCATTTTGACCTTGCGCGACTGGGATATCCGCTTGGACGAGGCGCTATTTCTGGGCGGCCGCGACAAAGGGCCATTCCTCGCCGCATTTGGCGCTGATATTTTCTTTGATGATCAAAGCAAAAATGTTGAATCGGCGGCCGCAAAAAAGGTCGCCGCGGCACACGTTCCGCATG
>JBBQBR010000387.1:0-3566 GCA_038317875.1 Lysobacterales bacterium | reverse complement strand
TCTTTTCCGCTCAACGCGAGTTTGGTTTCAAGCGTCGGTATCGCGCCGAATAGTTTGCGCCCTGAAATTAGCTATAGCCCAAGGCGCAATAAACTTTATATCGTCTCTGTGCAGTTCGGTACGTTACTGATGATGGACATGAATAACGGTACTTGCTACTGTGCCACTAAACGTTGCACGCATCGCTAAGTAAGCAACATCCCTACTGGTATCGACTTCAATGTCGCGTACGCCAAAGTTTCCTGTTGGCAAGTTAATTTTTTGAAAAGAACCAGTACTCATATTCATTGTCCACAATTCCCCGAACTGCACCGACACGATATAGAGAGTGTTGCGCGTTGGGCTGTAGCTAATTTCAGGGCGCAAACTATTCGGCGCGATACCGACGCTTGAAACCAAACTCGCGTTGAGCGGAAAGGAAGCCAATCGCAGGCCGGTGCGTAAATCCCAGGCCTCGACGCGTGCGGTGTTGACGCTAGGATAGTTCACCGCGAGTACCCGGAAAAAAACATCATTTTCGATTCGCCCCGCAATGACCGCGTCCGTTGCGCCCTGGGTGCGCGCGATGATGATATTGGGCGTGCTGTCGCTGGGTGCTGCGCGGTTTAACACCCATGCGCCATTCAAAGACGCATAAGATTCCACCTGCAAGATATTGCCGCTGCGTTCATCGCTTAAAGATGCGATACGCTCACTAACGTAGTTGGCGTCCAGGTTGCTGACGGTTCCGGTGGTTGCGCCTATTTGCACGGTCAACCGGTTGTTGAAGGCGGATGCGCTATTGGGCGCCCAGGCTGGTGCCCAATACAAATTGCGGCTTTGATCAAAGCTGCTGCTGCGGCTAGGTAGCGCGGTTACGAAGTCAGTGCGTACAGCGGTTGCAAGTTCAATGCGTGAAACATAGCGGCTGCCTCCAGGCGTGTCATTATTAATCCATAGCGCTTTAGCCTGTGCCGGCCCGCAAAACATCTCGTCGTCGTAGGATGTTTCATAGCCACGCGGCAGCGCCGAATCGCGCCAGCTAAAGGAATTAGTGAAGCGCCAGTTGCCATCATTTTTGTAGCCGGACGTGGTTTGCGAGCGTTGAAACGCGCCGTTGTACCATTTGCGAATTGCTTGCGTGCCGCTGGGGCAAAATTGGAAAGTTTTGCCGCCAATGGTGCTGCGGATCGGCAGCACGATATTAAAACCGTTGTAGCCTTGGTCAACGATATAGCGGGCATTTGCCGGGCTGCGGAAAGTAACGAAATTGGGGTTATCAACCAAAACGCCACCGTCGTTATAGACTTTTTCTGGCTGGATGAAGTGTGAATAGATCGTCTGCGCGGGCAGTGCGCAATCCAAACTGACCGAGCAAAACATAAAGCGACGCATTTCAACCGTGCCCGGCGTGCCGCGTGGGAAACCAAAAAAACGCGCGCCAGTGCGCTTTAACTGCAGGCCGGGGCGGTTTGCTGCGCCATCCAAGATTGCAATGTCTTCGGGATTTGCGCCAGAAAAATAACGGCAACTGACCTGCGTCGTACCTGGAATGTTCTGGCAGTTTCCCACTTCATCGCTGGTTTTCCATTCTGGCACTTCCACTGGCGAAACATTTGCCCAGGCGGGTAACGTTTGCGCAACAGCCGAATTCAGCGCAAGTGCGCTTACGCAGGCTGAAATTGTTAAGGAGCGAATCATAATGGCTAGCCTTTATCGTTTCCGGGTGCCGCCTATCAGGCGATAACGCGGCTGAATTAACCCCTGCTAAGGACGCTCTTTAACTTGTTGTTCAGTCTGGGCGAACACTCTAACTGGACGAACTCTGTGAGCAATTCAGCCTTGATAGCCGCCGCAAAATTTCAGAGCCCGACAAAATCTTCGAAACTATTCGTTTAGCTTTCTTCTATCGTCATTGCGAGCAAAGTGATGCAATCCATTGTGTTTATGAGCTTATGCGAGCAGAACAATGGATTGCCACGTCGCTGCGCTCCTCGCAATGACGGGGCTTTAGTTAAGGCACAGAGGCTTTAGTTAAGGCACAGAGGCTTTGTTAAGGAACCGTTTCTTCCGCTTGCGTCACCCACTTTTTAAGCATGGCCTGATCGGTCGGGCTAATATCGACGACTTTACAACCGACCCAAAAGGTATTGGCGGTGCGCGCGGGGTCACACCACAGGCATTGCACGCCAATTTCGACCTTATGTGGCACAAACCCAAGTGCTTGCAACGAAAAATGCAGTTGAAAATAGTGCTCATCGCTCAGTGCCTTGGGCGTAATTAGCATCATGCCATCGTTGCTTAAGTTGCCGATACGCCCCAAACCTTCGCCGGTGAACGCGTCGGTTACCATCATCGCCTGAGTCACGCGTTTGCGAACCGATTTTCGCTTGTGAGCAGCCATTAGTTTTCACTCCCGGCAGTTGCCAATTCGCTGACACTCATATCGCTTTGCGTCCAGGTTTTCATTTTTTCTTTGATCGAGCGCCACGCGCGGTCGATAATGCTTTCCGCTTGCGGCTCCCACAGCTTGGCGTTGCCGCGCACCAGATCGCGCGCCATTTCATCCATAGTTTTTTCTGCAACTTTCGTACCGCGTGAGTTCACAAATAAGCAGCGGCCGGTCACGGGTGAGAACCAACTGAGCTTGCGTCTAGCGACGTCGCCCTGTTGATTGATGACAAATTCAAACCAAGTGCCGAACGGCATTTGCTTTAAGCGGTCAAGCGTTTGCTGCTCTTTTACTGAAAGTTCCGCCTTTTCCTCTTTGCGCAAATGCGCCAAGATCGACTTTTTTTCGTGTTCGGCTGCGTGCTCTTGGGTTTTTGGCGCTTCCTGATCCTGTCCAATGCGCGCTTTGTTGCGCACCAGCTCAGTTACTTCGCGCTCTTCTGCAGGCTCCAAACTCGGAACTAACGCGTCGCCTTCGACGACCAGTTCAGCCACCGCATTTAATGTGCGTTCGATCTCCGGGCCGTGAAAACCCACTAGGCTCATGCCTTCTTCTAATACCGGCTTGAGTTCCAGAAAATCATTTTTTGAAACAGGTTCATCTAAATCAAAGCAACCTGCCAGTTGCTCGGCAACTTCCAAGCGCTCCTGATAAAGCGGCGAATCAACTTCATGGCGCAACTGCGTTAACGCCAGCACATCCGCCCAAGCACCTTCCAAAAGGTGCACGACCAAAGGCGGCAGCATCCGGCCTTTGACGAAGCCTTCGATTGAGTTTGCGGCGCTTGTGCGCGCAACTTCTAAGCGTTCGCGCCCTTTGGCGGCTTCAACATAGCGCTTTTCCGAAACTTCAGCTTTGCGCTGAATCGTGGTGACATGGCGCCCTAAGTCGTCCACCATGGTTTCGAAAACGCCCACATCGTTATCGAAATCAGCGCTGATACGATCTACAACCATTTGCATACGCTCAACGAGCGCTTGATCGACATCGTCGCCGTCGGCCCAAAACATGCCATTTTCAGCGATCGAGTTTAAGAGCTGTCGTGCCGGGTGATTGCGCTTGCTGAAGAAACTCTTGTCTTTAATCGCGACTTTTAAAATGGGTACTTGCAGCTTGGTTAGCAGCGAATGCGTGG
>JBBQBR010000386.1:0-3584 GCA_038317875.1 Lysobacterales bacterium | reverse complement strand
CATAGGGTGCATATACCGGCTGCTCGACAACGCTGAATTAGCTCAAGCATTAATTTTTTGCCCAGGCCTTGGCCAGAGAGCGCGCGTGGAATTACGATTGCAAATTCGGCGTCGGTGCGTGCTCGGTGCTGGTAGCTCGGTGTGCGTGATGCCCGCACCACAGCATAAATTTGCGCCTCGCCTACCGGCGCCGGTGCTGCTAGCACCAGTGCGATATCGCGATTCGGATCCAGCTGCGTCAGGCGTACGGTAAGGTCGTGCGTCAGCGCTTTTAACGGATGCATAAATCGCATTCGTACTTCGTCCGCGCTTAGGCGCAAAAAACCGCGCTGTAGTTCCGCCTCATCCGCGCTTTGAATATCCCGCAAAATCATGCTGATGCCGCTGGCGCTGATCACGCTTTGACCCGCAACGGGCTGACTGGGGAATGGATAACGTCTAGAAGCCGCGCGAATTTCCCTTAGATGCTCGCGCATCCGTAAAGCGCGCATCGCCGTGGCGGGCGCATCGAAGGTGGCGTAACCGTATGTTCTCAACAACGCGCGTGCAGGGGCCTGCGCCTGACCGGTAAAGATGGCAATTCGCAACTGGTTATCGTTGGATCGTGTCAGTTCGGCTTCGTTGCAAAGCGTTTCTGCAATCGCATAGCCATCAGAAAAAGCGTTGGGATGATGACAAAACAGCAGCGCGCCGGAAAAGCCGCTTAGCGCATGCGCGACTTTTGTGTAACGCGTTGGGTCGGCATCGCGGCCTAAGTTGAGCGGGTTCACGATGTTGCTGCGCGCGGCAAGTAAGGGGCGTAACTTACGTATTAATGCTGTCGGCAGTGCCGGTAGTTCGAAATCCGTGGACCCGGCTGCGTGCACACATAATGCGAGTAGTGCCGCGCTATTGCCCGTCAGCAGCAGCTTTTGCTTGGTGTTTGGCAGCGCAGACGTTGCGATGTTAGGCCTTGCCAATGCAAAGCCAATGCGGGCAAATTGTTTTAAATGCGCGGCCTCGCAGAAGTTTTCGAGGTTCGTTACCGTAATTGCGCCTTGCCGCAAAATATGGCTGTCGGTGATCGCTTCTGCCAATGATTCAGCGCGTGATTCGGCGCGTGATTCAGCGCGTGATTCGGCGCGTGATTCGGCGCCATTTAGATCACTTGTTAGGTCATGCGCACTCAACCAAACGACGGTCGCTTTGCGCTGCGCGCAAGCGCGTAACGCAGAAAGAAATTCCTGTCTAAATGCGGCCTGCGTAAGTGCAGATGATTCAATCGCGCTCGGATGCAATTGCAGCAGCACAGTTGTGGTATTAGCGTCCTTGGCGAAGTAGTCTAAAAGCTCGGCGGCATTGATATCAACCGCGTCGCCCAAGGTAATCAGCGCACGCAGCCCTAGGCCTTGCTCTGCGCAATATTCTGCAGCAACACCGGCAACGGCTTCAGAATGGCAAATCATGGCAACGCCGCCTGCGGTTGCCAATACCGGTATCAACGATGCATTGAGCGCTATATGTGGCAGCTGTAGCCCAAAGCTCGAGGGCCCTATTAGCCCTAGATTTAACCGAGTTAACTGGCGCCTAAGCTTTGCGAGTAGGCTCCTTCGCGATTGCCAGAGCACACCAGCGATACTGCTTTCGGTGGCGATGCTGATGCACACGATCCCGCCGATATCGCGGCTTGCTAGTGCCTCGATGCACTCAGGTGTGACTGCCCACGGCGTCAAAATAATAGCCAAATCAACACCCATCGGTAGCGCTTTGATATCGCTTAAGCAGGTTTGGCCATAAAGCCGCTGATGATGTGGGTTAACTAGATAAATTTTGGGCAGTTCTGGGCCGCCGGTTTTTGCTGAGCCGCTTTGCAGCGCGCCGCTGTGTGCAGAGAGATTTTGCTCTGCCGCGCTGTGCGCCAACACGTTTTTCGCCACCAGCCCGCTGATCGAGGTCGGATCAGCGCTTGCGCCAATCAGCGCGATGCTGTTCGGCTTAAGCATGCGATTTAGGTCAAACGCCATATGAGTTACCTGCAAAGATGCGCGTCACGCTAGCTTAGCGATGTTGCGCTGATAATATGCCTGATTATTTTGTCGATAAATTTGGGCTCTGGGGCGAACTATGAATACGGTTTCGATGCGATGGAAAGCAGTTGGCTACTCTGCAATCTTTTTTGTGCCTTTGCTGATGCCTTTGGCAGCGTGGCTGGGGCAACTTACCACCATGATCAATCTATTCGCATGGCTGCCAATATTTGCATTGTTCGTATTGCTGCCGATTGCGGATTATATCGTCGGGCGCGATCGCCAAAACCCGGAACGCAGCGAATTGGCGGTGCTGGAAGCCCAGCGCTACTACCGTATTTTGACTTTGCTGTGCGTGCCAGCCTATTTAGTGGCACTGATTTACTCAGGAAAATATTTTGTAAACGCTGAGCTGTCTTATTTCGGCATTGTCGGTTGGCTGCTTTCGCAGGGCGTCGTGGGTGGCATTGTTGCGATCAATGTCGCGCATGAGTTGATCCATAAAGCCAGCAAGGTAGAGCAGGCAGCGGGTGGGATTTTGCTTAGCAGCGTTTGCTATGGCGGCTTTAAAATTGAGCATATTCGCGGCCACCATGTGCATGTTTCAACGCCCGAAGATGCGTCCTCGGCCCGCTTTGGCGAAAACGTCTATCGTTTTGTTTGCAACTCCGTGGCGCGCAATGTGGTTGCGGCCTATAAATTGGAGGCGGCGCGCCTCAAAAAATTGAACAAGCCGGTGCTGCATTGGCAAAACGAGCTACTGCTTTGGCACGGTTTAAGTGCGTTGATGTGCGTCGGCTTCGGCATTTGGCTAGGTTTTGCGGGCGCGGTGTTTTTCTTACTGCAAAGTATCGTCGCGTTTATCACCTTGGAAGTTATCAACTACATCGAGCACTATGGTTTAGAGCGTCAAAAGCTCAGCGATGGCCGCTATGAGCGCACCACGCATTTGCATTCTTGGAATTCCAACTATTTGTTGACGAATTTGCTGCTGTTTCAACTGCAGCGCCATTCGGACCACCATGAAAACCCACGCCGCCGCTATCAGGCATTGCTGCACTATGACGCCAGCCCACAATTACCGGGCGGCTATCCGGCGATGTTTTTGCTGGCCTTAGTGCCACCACTGTGGTTTGCCGTGATCAATCCACGCGTTCGAGCGCATCGGAAGGATCTTTAGCCGCTAGCTTTCGTTTCGCATTATCGAGATCAAAAAAAAGAGCGCCGAGGCGCTCCTTTTTTTTGACTCTGAAAAGCTGAAGCCGTGCGGAAACTCAGGCCTCAGCGCCGCAGTTTAGGCTTGACGACGCCCAACCAGCAGCATTCCAAGCCCTAAGAACCCAGCAACCAAGAGCATTAAGCTAAGGTTGCCGAGGGCTGGGACTTGGATAGTATTTACGACCGCGGCTGCGTTGACCGTTGTGCTCAGCGGATAAGTAAACGGGCCGCCAGTTGACGGTGCGACGGCGTTGCAAACCAAGTTACCAATGAACGTGCCTGCGACACCACCTGCATAAGTAATCGTGACTACACCCGGTGTACCAACCACCAAATTCAGTGGGTTTGGTGTCGCAGAGT
>JBBQBR010000385.1:0-3616 GCA_038317875.1 Lysobacterales bacterium | reverse complement strand
ACGCCAAAAGCGTCGCCAAGAACATGCGTCGCTGGTGGGCTAAGAGCGCCAACTTCCTCAACCGCGCCTTACCGACGGCCTACTTTGACCGTCTAGGTGTCCCACGTCTCGCGTGAAATTGCACCTCAATTGCTCGAACCGCCGGATGCGGACCCGCATGTCCGGTGGTGTGGGAGGGTCCAACCGGCTTTCGGTTGGTTCCTATCCCGATTGGCATCGGGGCTTTGCCCCTCGTGCGCCACCGTCACAAGGCCGATTTTGCCGCGCACCCCGAAGCCCGAAGCCGGAAGTGCGTTCTTCGCCTGCTTGAAAGCCGAACCTACGACGCCAATCTATACTGACATCGGAGCGCACGCAGGGCTTAGGTTACTGCGCCAGTCTTGGACTCTACTTAATAACCTCTACCAATTCCGAGCCTGAACCGATCCCGGAACCCGTCAATCTTTACCGAACCTGTATTTTTGGAATAAGCGCGCGCGCCGCCTGCACAAAGGCGCTCGATTCGGCGGCTGATGCAGCCGTTAACTCGGCGGCGTAACTCAGCGCAATATAGTGCTGCGTCAACCCGTTAAACTCGTCAATCCACGGTTGTTGCAAGGCGTTTTCTTGGATGCGGACTAGAAAATCGTTCGGCCCTTCACCTACTTCGCGGGTAAAACCGAGCGCCGCTAGCCGCTTGAGCACGGCAAAATAGTGCGCCTGCACCGGGTTTTCTAATTTGCGGTCGCGCAAGTACACGATTAACGCCCACATAATCCCCAGCCCAGCCAGTACGCCCGCTAAGTTGCCGACCAGTCGCTCCCAGCCTGCGTTTTCTACGCCGAAAGACTTGAACAAATTCGCTTGTCGCGCCGCATTAAAGTTCAGCACCGTGCGGTTCCACCAGTCCGCCATTTGATCGCGGCGCTCGCGTAATGCCCGCATAAAATCGGACTGATTTTCGCCAAACGCTTCGCGTGCTGCGGCATCGACGCGCTCCGGCGGCACTTGCGCGGTTGGATCAACGCGTTGCCACATGCCATCAATCAACACTTCATTCCATGCGTGCGCACGTGCGTTGGTCACCAAAAAATAACCCGCTTTGTCGCGATATTCACCACCGGCAAAGCCTGTCGTTACTCGCGTCGGCACACCGGCCGCCCGCATTAAGGTGGCAAAGCTACTGGCAAAGTGTTGGCAAAACCCAGCGCGGGTATCGAACAAAAATTCGTCGGTGGTATGAATGCCTAAAAACTCGGGCGGTGAAAGGGTGTAGCGAAATAGTTGTTCGCGATAGAGCGCTAGTGCGGCAGCAACAATGGCAGACGGTTCTCGAAATTGCTGAGCGAGCTGTTGACCCAATGCGCTTGTGCGCGGATTGCGATTCGCCGGTAAGCGCAGCGCCCAGATACTTTCTTGCTCAACGTATCGGCCGGGCGGCACAACTGTGCTGAGGCGGGATCGCCCGCGATACCGCACCAGATCCGCAATAGGCGTGGATCGAAAAAAGCGCTGTTCAGAGTTGAAAAGCACCCGGTCTTCACTCACGGAAACGGCCTGATCCGCTAAAAATAGCATGCGTTGATCGGTTGGCTCCAATATGACTTCATAGCTTAGATCCTCTGCAGATGGCGCTGGCGGCCGGTTCAGCTGACCGCGAAACTCGCCTGTGCTCCAAGTGCCATCAGCCGATAAATCCCAGAGCACCGGGCCGCGAAAATACAGGCTGTTGCGGTCCGGGCGTGCGCCATTATCGAAACGAATACGCATGAGTGGCGATTCGTCAATCAACATTTCGGCCATGCTGGCCGGCGTCATTTTGTTGGAAAGCCCGCTGCGGCCATTGTCACTGTCGGTGGTGCCCCACAAGGGTGTCGCCAATCGCGGGAACAGCATCCATAGCGCCAACGTTACCGGCAGCGCAAGGCTCAATAGTGTCAGCACTTCTTTACTGCCCAATCGACCAAATGGCGACCCGCTCGGCCCACCCACGGCGGGGCGTGACAGCACTTCCAACGCGCCGAAGCAAACGATGGTTGCGAATGCGCTCAATATTAATGCCATGAAACTTTGCGACATTAGAAAGCTGGCAACAAGCACGAAAAATGAGGTGCAGACGATTAACCTGGCATCACGCGAACTGGCACTTTCGGTGGCCTTTAGTGCCAACATCAACAGCAATAGTGCGCCACCTGGGCCGCGTCCAAAAAAGCTACCGTAATTTGCAATCACCAGCGTTACCAGAGCTGCTATGAGCGTCACGCGCAACCACATGGGCCACGCTTGTGGATAGCGCCGAACGGTTGCGGTTCTAATGCCTAAAACTGCGACTAAACATAGGCTTACCGGCCACTGTAGCCATAGCAGGGCGGGTAAACTTGCTGCGGCCAAGGCCGCGACCGCATATTGAAACTGCAACGGTGACAACAATGCTTTGGGTTTAGCTTGAGCCATGGTTGTCATGGTGCTAGCGCCAGTTCTTTTAAACACGCTGTTAAATGTGCAGCGCCTTGGCTTGAAGCTAATTGAGAATTCGGTAGCCACAGCGCAAAATTCGCCTTTTGCTCTGCGGCACGCACGCACCATGCGGCAAGGCGGCTGAGCTTTAATTCGTGCGTTAGCCCCTGAATCTGCTGGTAGTCAAAAACGATATCGGACGCCGCCGGTGTTTCAAGTTCCCGGGTACGTAACTCGCCCGCTCGCGCAGAGGCGCGCCAAGCGATTTGGCGCGGCGCATCGCCCGGACGATAGCTGCGTATATTGCGTAAATCTTCATCACCCACTTGCGCCGATTTTCCAGGCGCTTGAGCGATCGCGATTGGAAAATTTGGCGGGTTAATTTCAAGCTTTGGATAAATGAGCGCCTGTGCTTGCGGCCAAACGTGCGACCAGACGACAAATAGCCCAAACGGCCATTGCGTTGAGATCGTCAACGGTGGCAATTCTTGCCAGCCACGTTTTGCTGCGGGCAGCGCAAAGTTTATTGTGCTTGCTGCCGGAAGTTCGAACTCAACTTCTGTGCCGAGCTCAAATTCGCCGCGCAAACAGGTGCGCGTGCGTGCATCGCTTGGATTGATACCAACCTCGACACCCAGTTCGCCACCAGCAAATGTTGGATGTGCTAATACGTGGGTAAATTCCAATCGGATCAAGTTTCGATGCGCAACGTGCACCGATAAAAACGCCAATGCGCAGAACAAAAATGAAAACCCTAGCGCCAAATTATTGTTGTAATTCAGCCCGCCAAGTACGCAAACAAATAATACGACTGCGGTAAACCAGCCGAAGCCAGTCGGCAATACGTAAAGCTTCTTTTGATTGAGCAAAATCGGCAGGGTTCGACCGGCACGCTTGCCTAAAATTCTCGAAAAGCGACTGCGCAGTCCCGCTTGCAGGCGCTCTATCGCACCCGCTAAGCCCACTAATTCGAGCGTTTTAGCAATCAAATCGCCGCCGTCTTCTTTAAAATTTGCGTTGCAACTGCGCGTGCGTTCAAGCCAGCATCGCGCACGGTCAAACGGTGCGCTGCCACGGCGGCAAACACGTGCTGCACGTCCTCCGGTAGCACGAACTGACGACCGTTCAAAAATGCCACAGCACGCGCGCAATTGAGCAGCGCCAAGCCTGCGCGTGGGCT
>JBBQBR010000384.1:0-3620 GCA_038317875.1 Lysobacterales bacterium | reverse complement strand
GTCCATTCCCGTTATTCCTGCACCATTTTTCACCCACACGATTGCGCTGCGCTGGCGTGATATGGACAGCTATCAGCATGTCAATAACAGCGAATATCTGACGCTGTGTGAGGAGGCGCGTATCGCTTGGTTTCGCTCTTTGCAGGGGCCTTGGCGCTCGGAAACGGCGGAACCGGTGATCGCACGAATTGAGTTGGACTATAAAAAGCCGCTGGTGCATCCGGCCAATGTAATCGTAAGCCTAAGTTTAGATCGGCTGGGCAATTCCAGTTTGAGCCTGCACCACACACTTTCAACCGACTCCGATACGACGATCTATGCGGTTGGTAAGTCCGTTTTAGTATGGACGAATCCGCAAACTGGGCGCTCGACGCCGGTGCCGGAGTTTGTGCGGCGCAGTGTGCAGCCCGGCTTTTACACGGCCTAACTTTTCAGACTTTCCATCGTCTAATCTTCACTAGAAACTTTTACCGAGCAAAATATGCGCGAGTTATTGCATTACATCGACGGGGAATTCTGTGCGGCCAGCAATGGACGCACCCTGCCCTCAATCGAACCGGCAACTGCGGTGGTTTACGGCAGTTTGAGCGATGGCAACAGCAACGATGCCGCGCGTGCGGTCGCCGCTGCGGTGCGTGCGCAGTCTAGCTGGGGAAGTCTTGCACCCGCCGAACGCGCGGCGTGGCTGCGTAAAATTGCGGATGGCATTGAGGCGCGGTTAGAAGAGTTCGCGCTGGCCGAAAGCTTGGACTCCGGCAAGCCGGTATTCGCGGCGCGCAGCATTGATATTCCCCGCGCCGTCAGCAATTTCCGCTTCTTCGCTAACGCGGCGGAGCTTTACGCCAGCGAGGCGCACGAGCAACACGGCGTAGGCCTGCACTACACCTTGCGTCAGCCCTTGGGGCCGGTGGTGTGCATCAGCCCTTGGAATTTACCGATTTATTTATTGAGCTGGAAAATTGCGCCAGCACTGGCTTTTGGCAATTGCGTGGTGGCAAAACCGTCGGAAGTCACGCCCTTGACGGCGTATTTGTTGGCGCAAGTTGCGCACGATATTGGTTTACCGCCCGGTGTGTTGAACATTGTGCACGGCACCGGGGCCGGTATCGGTAACGCCTTAGTTAGCGCGCGCGCAATCAAAGGCGTTAGTTTTACCGGCAGCACCGCAACCGGCAGCGCCATCGCGCAAGCGACGGCCGCGCAGTTTAAGAAGCTTTCGTTAGAAATGGGTGGCAAAAACGCCACCATTGTGTTTGCAGATGCTGACTTTGAGCTGGCGGTGCGGGAATCGGTGCGCGCGGCATTTAGTAATCAGGGTCAAATTTGCTTGTGTGGCTCACGCATTTTGGTGGAAAAATCCTTGCTGCCAAAATTTCGTGAAGCATTTTTAACTGAAGCGGCAAAGCTAATACCCGCCGACCCAGCCCTGGAAAGCACCCGCTTTGGTGCGCTGGTATCTGCACCGCATTTGAACAAAGTGTTGGGCGCAATCGCCCGCGCACATGAAGAAGGCGGCCGCTTGCTACTGGGCGGCGAACGCGTACGCGTCAGCGGACGCTGCGAGGACGGCTATTTTTTAGGGCCCACGGTATTCGATCAATTGCCGAACGAAAGTGCGACCAATCAGGAAGAGATCTTTGGCCCATTCGCGACACTAATTCCTTTTGATAACGAACAAGCTGCGTTATTGCATGCGAACAACAGTATTTACGGCCTCGCCTGTGCGCTGTTTACCAGCGACGTGAAGCGCGCGCATCGCATGGCGGCGCAATTGGCCGCAGGCTTGGTGTGGGTAAACACCTGGATGCAGCGCGATTTGCGCGTACCGTTTGGCGGCGTAAAAAGTTCTGGTTTGGGCCGTGAGGGCGGAATGGATGCGATGCGTTTTTTTACCGAAGCGAAAAGCGTCACGATTGCGTATTAATCTGCACGTACATCGAAAAAACAAGCCGTCATAGGCCCGCAAATCTCGCTGCGCGAGGCCGCAATCGGAGCCAGTGCCGCCGCCTGCTCGGCTCGGCACATACCAAACCCCACTCCAATAACCACGCAGCTCAGCAAAGCGAAAAATTGCCACAACAGCGGCCAAGCGGCTTGCCAGCTGGCGAGCCACACAATCGCATCGGCCAAAACCGCACTAAAGACCAAGCCCATCAGCGCGCCGACTAAGGAAATCACGGCGCGCTGTAAGCCTACGCTTGGAAAATGAGAGCAACCGCGCACACAAATTCATGCCTAAGCGTAGGGACTTGCACCCCACGCTTCGCTGACATTTTGCTAGCGCGTTATTCGAAGCCGTTGCTAAATAACTTGTCGCCTAATCTATAAAGCCTGCAAGCGGAGATTTCGCTCGAGTTCCCCACTCCATCAGTGGCCATTGCGGTGATACCGGAGCCAATCAGCGCATCGCCATCAATCAACGAATTCGTGATGGGGATACGCAATTGCCGGGTGCAATTGGCGACCGCCGTGGCACAGCTGAGTACTATTGCCGCGGCACTACCCACAATTCGTTTGCCTTGACTAAAACCGCCAACGCTCGGAAAACAGTCGGAATTGGCATACAGATCAATGGTGTAGTTGCCATTATCGCTACTGAAATCAAGCAACACTTCACCCTGCGTGGTGGAGCCCAGCGCGTCGGTAATCAATGGATAGTTTTGCTGATCGTTCGCGCCGGTTTGCCCAACATCCAAATCAATTGGGTTAACGCCATCTGGGGCTAGATCAATCGCTTGGCGCTGATTGCCATCGAAAGTATTGAGATCGAGCTGATTGAGCCTAGATGTGTTGAGCACAACGATGCCGTCGCTTGCGCTTCTAAAAATTTTGTTTAGTCGAATTCGATTGCTGCTGCCGCTTAGGATGCGCACCGCATTGCCGCCGTTGCCGCTGTCGTTTGAGTTGCCTAAGCTATTGCCAATGAAGTTTGAAAACACCAATGTGCGCTGCGCCGTCCCGCCAAGCGTGATCGCATGGGAAGTATTGAAACTGATGATATTGCTGTGAATATCGTCAGCAAAGCTATCTGCAACGCGCACGCCAATACCGTTTGGCAAACCGGTCGTGCCATTGCGATTGATGCCAATCAAATTTTCTTCTACCCGACGCCTCCCGAGCGTGCTGGCCTGTAAATCAATACCGACAACGGCGCCACCGCCAATCACGTTTTTATCCGCAGCGCTACTTGTACCGATCGTAGTACCGGGCGCATCCAGCACCCGAATCACAGCGTCAGCAAAATTTTGCCCAAAGATCGGTAGCCCGGTGCCAAATATATTGCCACGCACAATGCCTTTGCCCGGCCCACTAATGCGCAGTGCTTCGCTGCTAAAGCCATAGAAGCCTAGGCCGCGCACCGTCATTTCATCGTCCGCAGCTTGTGTTTGTAGATGTAGGCCGGTACTTAGCGCATTGTTGCCGGTTAAAAACACGCAAATAGTGCCGTCGAACTCTAGATTTTGCTGATTCAACACACTGCCCGGCTGGGTGTAGCCCTCAATGCCGACCGGTTGCGTTAGCGCAGGCAAAGCCGATGTCAGACTAATTTGGTGCGGGCAGCTGCCCGGGATGTCAAAGACGATTTTCTTAAAGTTAGCGTTGCTATTTGCGCTGGTAAT
>JBBQBR010000383.1:0-3626 GCA_038317875.1 Lysobacterales bacterium | reverse complement strand
AGACCAGGGTTTTTTAGTGCTGTTTGATCAGCGCACAACTGCGCCCGAGTGGGCGGCGCGCATGCAGACGTTGGCTGCCCAAACGGCATCCGGGCGCAAGGTTTGGGTTGTTCGGGGCTGAATTCGCCGACTAAAACACGAACTTAAATCGCTGGCAAACTCTCTGGCCCAGGTAAGCACGCGTAGGTCTGAATCAACAGTTGGTCTGTAACCGCCGCTTTCTCAACAAAATGCCGCACCCGCGCGCTGAGTTCTGCGTCATCACCGGCGGCGAAAATATCCGAAATGTGCACGACGTGATTCATGCGCACGGTTGAGCCGTTGAGATCAAACGCAAACGGCGCATGTTCGGCGCTGAGCAGGTATCTAAATAAGCCCTCCAAGCTGCGCGTCGGCGTTTGCGCCAGTGGCGAGGAGAAGTTCAAGTGCTCAGAGCAACAGCACCAAACTTTGACCAGCGGCGCGCCGCTGTGGAAGCTCCAATTGTGGCTGCCGTGGCGGGCTAAAATTGGGTTGATCTCGGCGGCTTTTAATGCGCTTTCGACAAAATTGACCAGCGGGTCGGTTTCTGGCGCGGTGAAATACTCGTCAAAATCATGGCGTGATTCCAAATCCGTGCCGCAGCTTGGGCAATAGCGCGTTGCCGTCACAATTAAATCGCTGCACGCCGGGCATTGGACACCGAACTCGTGGGTTTGTGCGCGAAATTCTTCGATAAACAGCCGGACGTCGGCAACTGGAATGCCGAAACCGACAGCGTCAGCTTGGGTTAGTTTGCAGGTGGTAACGGCAATGACTTCACGCGCATCATCCAACATTGGCCCACCAGAATTGCCGGGGTTGATTGCCGCGTCAGTCTGTAGAAAATATTGCTCGTCCAGCAGTTGACGTGGGTGCGAAATAACGCCTTCGGTCAGCGATAAGGGTAAGCCAACCGGGAAGCCTAAAATATGCACCGGTTGCTTCGGGCGCAATTGCGCATTTTCGCTCAACACCAGCACTTCACCTTCAACCGCGCGTTCCAGTTCAACTATGGCTAAATCGCGATACGGATGCAGACGCCGCACGCGCCCGGAAATACGCGAACGATCGCGCAGTTCGACGGCAACATCCCGATACGGTGCAGTAACGTGGCAATTGGTTAACAGGTGCTTGGCGTCAATCAAAAAACCGGAGCCTGTGCCTAAGCCGGTGTAGACCTGATAAATGCCAAATTTCTCAATATCATCAATGGGGTGCGGCGCTTGCATAAAATTCCTTACTGCATGTTTCGTCTAAGTGCGTGTTTCATCTAAGTCAGCGCAAAATCGCGTGGTACCGATCAGTGTTCGTGGTGCGGATGTGCGTCAAAGTTGTTTTGCAACTCGTCGGCATCAGCCGGATCATCTTTGTCTTGATCCCCATGGCTACCAAATGTTTTCGCGGTCGCATTCGCGTGATTCCATAGCAGATCGGCCGCTTCACGCCAAGGTTTGTCTGATGCCGACGCCAGACCTGCGCGTAGTGCGGCATCAATTTCATTGGGCCAACTATGATGCGCCAGCAGATATAGATAGTCCGCCACCAACTCGAGCGTCGCCTCTAGCCCACGCCCTGCGGCGCGATGCTCGCCGGTTTTTTGCATGCGGCTACCGCCGCCCAAAATTGAGGTCAGCAACGATGGCGTGCCTTCGTGCTGCGGGTTGATCGCGTAAGTGGAGTGGCCTAAACAGGCACGCAGCGCCTCTGGCGTGACTTGGCGCATTTCTTTGACGCACTTGGCAAGCTCGTTATCGCGCTTGGTCGCGGTTTCATCGCGGCTGGTAAATTCATCGGCACATTCGTTGATGCGCGTGCGCACCGGCCCAAACAGCGGCAGGCTGTAAACCAAATTGTTCACAGTGAAGGAACCTAATGAATCCAGCAACGATATTTGACGGCGTCGGCGTGATTCCGTCATAAGTTCTTCGACTGCCGACCAATGCGCACTCCAAAGCTGCCAAGCGGCGTCAAATTCTGCGTCAGTCAGGCCCGTCACAGATTGGCGTTCGGCCATCGCAACACCAAATTGCTGCACTAACCAATCATCGTGATTGTCGGCCTCCATCGGCAAGCGCTGCATCACTTCAAGCAATTTCAAAGGATGTAGAAGCGCTAAGCGTTCGCGAAATTCTAGTGCGACGGTTTGTTCCCGTAAACGTGGCTGAAATAATTGCCCGGTGGCACTCAAACGCGTCAGAAAAAATCGCATCGCGGCAACCACTTGCGCTTCGGGCTTGAGCGTTACCAGCGGCGCTCGGACAAGCAGTTCTTCACCCTGTATTTCGATATGGATATGCGCTGAGCCCTGTGCCAAGCACAGCGCGTCATTGTTCAGATCTGGCACGCTGGTGGTGGGCAGCAAATAGCCCAAGGTTGCGGTCACGGAGTCGACAAACTGACCGGCGTCAAACAGGCTGATCGCATGATCACGGCGCGCGAAATCACGCGGTGCAACCTCAATGCGCCGACGGATCGGCGTGGCAAAATTTAAAGCGGAAATAGACATAAGTGCGTGCTAACCCTGAGGTCGGGTTAAGTCTTGCGAAAAGCCTTCTAGTGTGGCAGGCACGCCGCAGCGGCGCAAGTTTGCGGCGGCTGATGTTCAACTGACGTTTGCAGTGCCACTATTTGCTAGCAGTAAATGCCGCGCGTATACGCTCCATGCGTTTTGCATTGACGCCCAAATCGGAATAGCCAACGCGCGACTGCGAGCGAAATTCAATCTGGTTCGCGGGCAGGTTTAAGGCAAAGCTAGCGTCATCACGAAATCCAAACAGCGCGGTTTTGAATGTAACCTCGATTTGCTGATCGTTTTCAAAAACCACCTCGCTATTGGGCTCGGTTTGTATCGCCAATTTGAGCTTCGCCATCACGCTTGCTGCGTCACCTAAAAAAGCAATCGGCCTTGCCATAAAGCCGTCTTCAATATTAAGCGAGCTGACGCAGTTTGGCTTCGTGATAGCGCATGCGGTAATCGCGCTGCCGTTGCCAAAGCTTTGCGCGGCTGGGGTGTTTTGCACCAAATAGATTAGTCGCAACACGTACGCTAGGATCAATACTAGCAAAACTGCACCGACGCCCATCAGGATTTTGCTGATCATGTGCGTTAGGCCGTCGCGTCTATTAAAGCATTCAACGCGGATCTCGTCTTCGCTAGTTCCAGCTGTAGGCTATGCGGCGTACGCGTTCCATATTCCGCTAAAAACGCGGCAATTTCTTCGACTTCAGCTAGCCATGCGTTTTGATCGACGTGCAATAGTGTATTCAAAGCGTCGTTCGACAGATTGAGACCGGCGAGATCTAAGTCATTCGCACTCGGCATATTGCCAATAGCACTGGGCTGCGCGCCAACCGAGCCGCTGCAGCGCTTCAGCGCCCAAGCTAGAACGCGCAAGTTATCGCTAAAGCCCGGCCAAAGGAATTTCCCATCCCGGCCTTTACGAAACCAATTGACGTTGAAAATCTTCGGTGCATGCGTCAGTTGCGCACCTACTTTCAGCCAATGCGCCCAATAGTCGCCAAAATTAAGGCCGCAAAACGGCTTCATAGCCATCGGATCGCGCCGCACAACGCCGACTGCGCCGGTGGCAGCAGCCGTGGTTTCT
>JBBQBR010000382.1:0-3633 GCA_038317875.1 Lysobacterales bacterium | reverse complement strand
GGCATCGGCGCGCACCGTAATCGGCGTCGCCCAAGAGTTGTTTGCCTGATTGGTATTAACCGTTTGTGAAACGGTGCCGGACTGGTAACCAAAGCCGACGATTGCGGCAATGCCAGCGCTACCGGCAGATGCACCACTCGTATCACGAAAGACAAATTTCGTCGTCACTAGGTTCGGACTAGCTTGGCAATACTGGCTTGCGTTTTGCACCGAAAAATTGACGTTGTCGAAATTACCGGTGGTGACGTTGACAAACTGAACGTTGGTTCCAGAACCCATTTGCCCGGCGGGAACCGACCCAACGTATTGCACGCCAGAGTGCAAAGTGCCGTTTGCGACCGTGGAAAGGCCGCTAATTTCAACGCGGTAACTGGCATTGTCCGGCACAGTGATCGTGTAAAATGATTCAAGACTGTTCACGCAACCCGCCAGCGGCGCATCACGCCCCGTGCATGCGGTATAGCTGCCGGCCACGGAGGTTCCTGCCGCGTTGATTGCCGCAATGGCTAACCCGCTCAAACCACGCTCATAGGTATCTTGCGTCGTGTCAAGCAGCGTGGCATCGCGCAGACCGTTCGCATTGGCATCGCGAAAAACCCAACCGCGGATCGTGGCCGCATGTAAATCAAACGCCGTTATTCCGGCCAACAACAAGAAAGTTAAACGTTTCATATACTCACCCCGAGACAAAATTGCGATCTGGCCGTTTTCGGTCAAGTGCGGCTCAAGTTTGATAAAAAGGTGCCCACTTTAAGGTAGGCAGCACCTTCATTATTTGAGGCACAAGTCACGAAAACAGCGATTCGTGGAATGTACGTGATACGTTTTTCCGACAGAAGACGTTTGCGTCAAAATTCAATTTTGTTGTCCAGTTCGTGCGCATTTTTAACAAAGTTACGTCTGTTATTTTATTATTGTAGTCATTAATTGTAATAACTAGGCCAAATAGCACTAAACAGCGCATAATTGGCTATGCAAATAGGTAGAAGCCCGGATAGCGCGTTGGTGACCAACTGTGTTTGGGGATGCGCGCTGAAATCGTCATTCCCGCACGCATTTTGGCGGGAATCCAGGTTTTATAAGACTCGAAGCTCTATCCCCGACAAAAACATTCGGGATGAAGCGCCGATGCGTCTAAAGTTGCACCGGGCAACGTGAGCAGGTTTCGCACGCCAAAACTAAAAGGCAAATCAACGATGGCAACTCTCTGGTATTTCGACATTATCTCCCCATTCGCCTATCTGCAATTGCAGCGCATGCATGAAATTGAAGCGCTAGTCGAGGTAAGGCCAGTTCCTATCGCACTCGGCGCCGTTTTGGCGCACTGCGGTCAATTAGGCCCGGCTGAGATTCCGAAAAAGCGCGATTTCGCCTATCGCTTTATTGATTTCCACGCGCGCAGCTTGGGTTTTCCGATTTGTTTTCCGCCCACGCATCCGTTCAACCCGCTACCGGCATTGCGTTTGCTATGCGCCGTCCAACCCGAACACCGCTGGCAAGCTACACAGGCGGTGTTTAATCACATATGGCGCGATGGCTTAGCTGGCGATTCTGCCGACGCGCTTGGCACTTTGGCGCAAAGCTTTGGAATCACCGATGTTGCCAGCACGATCAGCGATGATGCGGTCAAGTTAGCGCTCAAAAACAATACTGACGCCGCCATTGCCGCCGGAGCGTTTGGGGTTCCAACGCTCAATGTTGACGGCGAGCTATTTTGGGGTTTTGATGCCACCGACTATGCAATCGCCTACTTGCGCGATCCGAATTTGCTGAAAACACCGGAAGCGAGGCGTTTAATTGAATTACCGGCGTCCGTTACGCGAAAGCGCGCCGGATAAATGGCATGAAGGCGGCGAATGGTGCGAATCCATTGCCCCCTAAGTTAATTGATGGCATGGCTGCGAATCCGCGCAAACACATCGTTCAACTGCGAGTAGCACCAATGCCCGTGACGCGGGCCTATCGCTACCATTGGTTCACCGATTCGTGCAAAATAAATCTCGCTCTAATTTAGCTGACGCAGCGCAAGCATTCAAATCGCACGTTCAAGAGATCGAAGAACTTGCTCGGCATATGAAAACACAACACCCTCATTTGTTTACCCAAGACTTATTTACACAAGACTTATTTACACAAGACTTACTTACACAAGGAAACGGTGGAGAGGTTTTGAATGTGAAGGACGGCAACACCTTGGCAACAATTATTAATCATGTGGGCCAACCATTAACAACATTGCAGCAGAAAAAATATCGAATTTATGAGCAGGATACTCAAGCAAACAATTCACAAATAGCACCTTTGGTCAAGAATATTATGATTGTGCTTAATACGCTTTAGTTGCGTTTAACCCGGTAAACCATAGCTTTCGCTGGTCAAAGTCAGCAAGGATCGCATTTGCTCACGTAAAGCAACCGGCGCGGTAATTTCCGCATCTGGGCCGTAGCGTAGAACGTCCATCAACAGCTCGCGGCCGTTGGAATACGGCACTTTCAGCTCAAATCGGCCGTCCGGTAAAAATTTACCGGTTTGCGAAGCGTGCCAGCGTTCTTCTGCGGCCCAACGCGCGGCGTGTGGGCTGAAAACAATGGTGGCGTTATTGCGTGCGGCACCGGAAAAAATACCGTAGCCGTTCGTCAATGCAGCGTCCAGATCAGTTTCAGCAATTTCTTTTGCCGCACCTTCCAATAGTTTGACGTTGCTGATGCGATCCAGCGCGAAACTGCGCAGTGCCTCGCGCGTTTCATCAAAAGCGTCCAAATACCAATTATCCCGATAGTGCACCAGCCGCTGCGGGTGCACGGTGCGCGTCGTGGGTTCATCGGTTGAGCGCGCGCGGTAGCCAAAGCGCAGCGTTCGCCGCTCTAATGTGGCGGCGGCAATCGAGCGAAAGACGCGCTCGTCGACGCGCCGGTGATTATGTCGCAACACCCGCAAACGTTTTAGGTTGACGGCTTTTTCACCCAGCAATTTTTCAATTCGGTTTTGCGCCGCCGCCAAACTTGCGCCTAACAAGGACTCATCTGGGCCTTCGTCACCATTCACTGCGTCCTGGGCGTCCGCCGTTTTTTGATTGCCTTCAACAATTTGCCGCGTCAAAACCAGGGCATAAAGCTCTTCAGCATTTAGCCAAAGCCCTGGCAATTCGAACGGTGCATGTTCGTCGCGCGCGTAACGCCAGCGACGCTGATCATCAACATTTAACGGTGCGCCCAGCACGTCACGCAAAAAGTCTAGATCGCGATAGACCGTGGCGCGCGACACGCCCATTTCTGCTTCCAGCTCGTCAATTGTGCGCCCCATGCGCGCGGCTTTTAGCACACGGTGCAGCTGGGTTACGCGTTCGATTTTATCCACTCGTCAAAGCCCTTTTATTAGTTTGCGCACCTGCGCCACATTGCGACGACTGACTTCCAGCTTGTCAGGGCGGTGTTTTAAGGTAATGGCCACTTCACCCTGGGCTGATTTTGCCAGGCCGGAAATTGCGGATTTTGCGACCAAGCAGTTTCGGTGGATGCGCACAAAAATATCGCTGAATTCTTCTTCCAACTGCACCAAGGAATCCTCAATCAGCAGCATTTCCTTGGCCGAATGCACTTCGACATATTTGGTGTCCGCCTGCAGATACAGCAC
>JBBQBR010000381.1:0-3640 GCA_038317875.1 Lysobacterales bacterium | reverse complement strand
GAGCCAAAAAGATGAGCGGTTTTTCTCAATCGTCTTGCGTGCGCAGGCGGGCACGAACCCTGCAAGTTTGAAATCGGCGATGCAGCAAGCCGTGGCACAGGCAGACTCAGATATGCCGGTCTATTGGTTGCGGACTTATCCCGAAATTCGTCAGGATACGATGGCCTCAGAACGCGTGCTCAGCACAATTTTTGCAGGTATGGGTTTGGTGGCTTTATTACTTAGTGCCGCCGGCTTATATGGTTTGGTGGCGTTTTTAGCGAATCAACGGACGCGCGAATTTGGCGTGCGGCGGGCGTTGGGTGCGCAAACTTTAGCGGTCATGCGCGCATTGCTTAGTCATACCAGTCTGCAAATTATTGTAGGCATGGCACTTGGCTTTGCCGTGGGTGTGCCGGTGGCTAAAACGCTGCATGAGATATTCAGAGGCGAAGTAGCCATTGGGCCAGCGATGTTCAACGCCGCAGCGTGTTTGCTGCTCATTTCTGTGCTCGCCAGCATTATGCCAACGCGTAGAGCGCTAGCGGTGCTGCCGCAGGTCGCGTTGCGCTCCTAGATTTGTTGTTGAACAGCCGAATTGCATTTGTAGGGGCGCATTGCATGCGCCCAAGGCTTTCGAGATGCCACATCATTCCATGCAGCCACACGCATACCTGCAGCGAATTAAAGTCAAAGTTTAAGTAATTTCAGTTTGTGCCATCTGCATTAGCACGGTAGCCTCCAGCTCATGACACCAAACCCGACGACTGCCGCACTAATGACCGATACACCCACCAACGTGCTCAGCACGATTTGCGATTTTATTCGCTACGCCACCACACGTTTTAACGCTGCAAGTTTGAGTTTTACGCACGGCTTTGAGTCTGCGCTCGATGAAGCAAGCTATTTGGTTTTGCATACATTGCATTTGCCACACGATATGCCGCCCGCTTACGGTGCGGCGACGTTGTTAAAAGACGAGCGCGCATCGGTCTTAGCGCGAATTGAGGCGCGAATTGCGCGCAAACCGCTGGCTTACATAACCGGCGAAGCATGGTTTGGCGGCTTAGCGTTTAAAGTGGACGAGTCGGTCTTGATTCCGCGTTCCCCGATAGCCGAATTGATCGAGCAGAGCTTTGAGCCTTGGTTACAGGCTATTCCAAACCGTATTTTAGATCTATGCACCGGTTCTGGCTGCATTGGCATTGCCTGTGCGGCGCATTTTACGGACGCGCATGTGGATTTGGTGGACTTAAGCGATGCAGCGCTAAGAATCGCGGAATTTAACGCGGGCCAGCATGGCGTTGAAAGCCGTATTGAGGTGATTCAATCTGATTTATTCGCTGCACTCAAAGGCCGGAAATACGATTTGATCGTCACTAATCCGCCCTATGTCAGCGAAGTGGAAATGCATGCATTAGCGGCAGAGTTCGCGCACGAACCGGCGCTGGGCTTGGTCAGCGGCACCGACGGACTGGATGCGCCGCTGTCGATTTTGAGCGAAGCAAGTCAGCATTTGACGGCGAATGGCGTGCTGGTTTTAGAAGTTGGCGCGTCTGAATCGACATTATTGGCCCTATTGCCGGATTTGCCGGGCGAATGGGCGGAATTTGCGCGCGGGGGATCCGGCGTGGTGGTGATATCGGCGCGCGATTTGGCGGCATATCAACCACAGCTAAAACGTGCAGTTGCTGAGCGTTCGGGCGAGTTGTGAACACTTTTGGGAAAATGTTCGCAGTCACCACCTTTGGGGAAAGCCATGGCGTCGGCATCGGCTGCGTCATTGATGGCTGCCCACCGGGAATTGCGATTGCCGCAAATGATTTCGAGCATGATTTAGAGCGACGCGCCACCGGCCGCACGCGCCATACCAGTCAACGTTCCGAGGCCGATCAAGTTGAATTAATTTCCGGCGTATTCGAGGGTAAAACCACCGGCACACCGATTACCTTATTGATTCGCAACACAGACGCAAAAAGTAAAGATTACGGCGATATCGCTACCAGCTTTCGCCCGGGCCACGCCGATTACACCTATCAAATGAAATATGGCCACCGCGATTATCGCGGAGGTGGACGTTCCAGCGCCCGCGAAACTACGGCGCGTGTGGCCGCAGCCGTGATTGCCAAGCGCTATTTGAGCGATCTTTTTAATATCGAAGTTCGCGCATTTTTAAGTCAATGCGGTGCGCTTAAGGCGGATTTGAGTCGCGTAGCGGCTGACTATGCAGATTTGGACTGGGCAGCAGTCGAATCCACTCCGCTGTTTTGGCCCAATAGTTCGCAGTTGCCAGAACTTGAGGCGTACCTAGATGGGTTACGCAAATCCGGTGATTCGGTTGGCGGGCGCGTCAGTGTCGTGGCGGAGAACGTGCCGGTCGGGCTTGGCGAACCGCTCTATGGCAAGCTAGACGGAGATTTAGCCGCAGCGTTGATGGGAATCAATGCCGTCAAAGCGGTCGAAATTGGCGATGGCGTCGCCGTTTGTAGCCAGCGCGGTAGCGAGCACCGTGATGAAATGACACCGACGGGTTTTTTAAGCAATCATTCGGGCGGCATTTTAGGCGGCATTAGTACCGGGCAATCTTTGCTTGCGCATGTCTCAATTAAACCAACCAGCAGTATTTTGCTGCCCGGTTTAAGCGTGCAACGTGTCGAATTAACGGATACATTTGCTGCAACTGAGCTGGTCACCAAAGGCCGACACGACCCTTGTGTCGCTATTCGTGCGCCTGCCATCGTTGAAGCAATGGTAGCCCTGGTGTTAATGGATCATGTATTGCGTGACCGCGCGCAAAACTTTGGAATTCCACGCGCCCATGCGATTTCCGCGTAATTCCTGCTTTCACTTATGTCGCATTAAGAGACGCCAAAAAAATTATTTGACTGTATTTAAGGAATTTGAAACATGAGTAGAAAATTTAACGTTGCCGTTGTCGGCGCCACGGGTGCGGTAGGGGAAACGATACTTGAAATCTTGAAGAGCCGTAAATTCCCGATCGATAACTTAATTCCGTTGGCGAGCGCGAAAAGCGCCGGAACGCGTGTCAAATTCGGCTCAGAATCCATCGTCGCTCGCAATCTTGCTGACTTTGATTTCAAAGATGTGGACATTGCATTGTTTTCCGCTGGTGGCAGTGTTTCGGCTGAGCACGCACCGCGCGCGGTTGCGGCGGGTGCCGTGGTAATCGATAACACCAGCGAGTTTCGCTACGTGCCTGAAATTCCACTGGTGGTATCGGAAGTTAATCCTGAGGCCATTGCGGGGTATAAAACACGTGGAATCATTGCTAACCCGAATTGCTCGACAATGCAGATGTTGGTCGCGCTTGCGCCAATTCACCGGGCTGCGACAATTACGCGGATTAACGTCGCAACCTATCAGTCCGTCAGTGGGGCAGGGCGCTCTGGCATGGATGAACTGGGCAAGCAAACGGCTGATTTATTGGCGTTTCGCAAGATCAAGCCAAAAAAATTCCCGGTGCAAATCGCTTTCAATTTGATTCCTCAGATTGACGTGTTTACCGAAAACGGCTACACCAAAGAAGAGATGAAAATGGTGTGGGAAACGCAAAAGATTTTGGGCTCAAAGATTGTGGTCAACCCAACTTGCGTGCGCGTACCCGTTTTTTACGGGCATTCGGAGGCTGTGCATATTGAAA
>JBBQBR010000380.1:0-3640 GCA_038317875.1 Lysobacterales bacterium | reverse complement strand
TTGGACTGCGCTGATCATGATTCGATCTGCCCAATTGTCGTTGACAGGCGGGGCAGCAAAAGCGCCTTGGCTGAACACGCTTAAAAAAAACGAGCTTAAAAAAAACGAGCTTAGGCAAAACAGGGTCGATGGAAAACGAATTCGCATGTACGTGTGACCAAGTAAACGGGCCTGTGAGTATGAGCCTAATCACGTCTGTGAAAAAGTCGTTTAGACGGCTGCATCCGAGTTTTCGCGCCCACACAATGTGCTGCGCGAGGCGCTAGCAGCAACAGGCTGATATAGTCAGGCGCAATTTTGATTTCTGCTACTTTGTAGCTCACGGATCGTTAGGCACGGGTTCCATTTTTCATGGCTGAAATAATGACTAAAGCACGCACTCTAAACCGTCTTTTTTGTGTTCGACTGATCGCTTTCTTAGGGCTGGCCGTCTGTGTTTTGCCTGCGTTTGCCGATCAAAGCAAACGAGATTCCGCTGCAATCGATAACGCTGCGATGGCACCCAAGGTTCTAGCATGGCGGCGTGATTTCCATCAGCATCCAGAACTTGGCAATAACGAAGTGCGCACCGCAGCGATTGTGGCGAAGCATTTGCAGTCGCTTGGCATGGTGGTGCGCACCGGTATCGCACATACCGGCGTTAGCGCCATTCTCAAGGGCGCGCGTCCTGGGCCACGTATTGTGCTGCGCGCAGATATGGATGCACTGCCAGTCAAAGAAGAAAATGACCTGGCGTTCGCATCAAAAGTCACGAGTAGCTATCGCGGTCAGCCGGTCGGCGTGATGCACGCTTGCGGCCATGACGCGCACGTGGCAATTTTGATGGCGGTCGCTGAAATTTTGAGCGCCAAGCGCGCAGGTTTAGCCGGTGAAGTGATGTTCGTGTTTCAGCCTGCTGAAGAAGGCCCGCCGGAAGTGGGGCAGCCTTTTGGTGCGGCGTTGATGCTTGAGGAAGGCGTATTTGAGGACTTTAAACCTGATGCGGTTTTTGGTCTGCATGTTTGGGCAGCGCTGCCAGTGGGTAAAGTCGGCTATCGCAGTGGCCCGACGATGGCCGCTGCGGACGAATGGACGCTGCGCATTAACGGCCGTCAATCGCACGGTTCACGTCCTTGGGACAGCGTCGATCCGATTATGGTTGCCGCGCAAATCCAAATTGCGGCGCAAAGCATTATCGCGCGCCAAATCGACATCGTACGCTCGCCGGTCGTGCTGACCACAGGTGCGATTATGGGCGGCGTGCGCTACAACATTATTCCCGATCACGTCGATATGACTGGGACTTTGCGCACTTTTGATCCTGCGGTGCGCCTAGATGTGATCAAGCGCTTCGAGCGCATAGCTCAATCTATCGCGCAGGCGAGTGACGCCTCAGCTGAGCTTCGCGTGTCTATCACTGCTCCGTTAACCGCAAATGACGCCAAATTGACCGAGCAGGGCGGTGCCTCGCTACGTCGTGTGTTGGGTGACGCCGACGTCGTCGAGATGCCGTTGCTGACCATCGCTGAGGATTTTTCGCAATATTCAACCGTGGCGCCGACTTTCTTTTATTTTGTCGGTTCAACTTCGCCAGAAATTGATGCCAGCAAAGCGCCCAGCAATCATTCGCCGCTATTTATGCTAGACGAGCGCGCGCTCATGATTGCCGTGAATACCCTGACGCAAGTTAGTTTAGATGCTTTAAAAGCAGGTGTTTCAGAAAACAAGAAGTAGCACAAAATCATTTTCCACTTTGCAAAACGGCCTGAATTTTCCCTGCAGTTACACCGCTGGGCCGCTAGCGACGTCTGAACTATCATCTGGTGCCTTTGGCGCTAACTGGGATTGCAGTTCAACCGGGCAGGGCGCTTTCATAACGATCGTGCGGGTCGGGAAAGCGATGCTGGCATCTGCATTCGCAATAGTCTCCATGATTGTCAGCAGCAATTCCTCACGCATCCCGAGAAATTGCTCGTAATCGCAGGCCCGGATATAGGCGAATACTTCGATATCGAGCGAGCTTTCGCTGTAGCGCACAAAGTGCACGCGCGCGCCATCGATCACGTTTGGGTCATCATTCAATAATGTCCGGATAGCCGCGAGCACAGCGCGCATCTGGGCGACTGAGGTGTCGTAGGTCAGTCCGATTTTCGGATCAAGCAGGAAACGGTCGCGGCTTGAATAGTTCTCGATTTGTTTCGATGAAAAATCGCCGTTCGGGATTGTCACCACGGTGCGGGCATTGGTACGCAACTGCGATGAACGCATACCGATATCCTCAACCGTACCGAGTACGTCCCCCACTTTGCAGAAATCGCCCACGCGCACCGGCTGGTCGATAATCACAGCAAGGCTGCCAACCAGATTCTCGATGCTTTTCTGCGCGCCTAGCGCAATCGCCAGACCGCCCAGGCCGAGTGCTGCAATGCCAGTCGTTACGTTAATGCCGATCGTGTCAAGTACAGCGACAAACGCGATCATGACAAGCGCAGTTTTTGCGCTGCGGCGAGCAAAAACCAAGGCAGCCAGCGCGCGGCGGCGATCAGCGCGCGCCATACGCCCTGACCAAATTTCCGCGCCCATATCAATCAGCCGCCAGAGGAACCAGACGAATGCAAACCAGCCGACGATCCCGGCGTAACGCACCAGTACTTGACGCGCAACGATGGCGACTTGCATCTGCTGGGTGGCATAGAAAAGCCCGATTACCGCCAGATAAAGGCCCAACGGCGGAAATGCGGCTTCCGCAAACTGAAAACCGCGATGGGTATCGGGATTGTGCGTCCACAGGCGAATTATTCGCAGCAGCAAATAGAAGAATAGCCGCATGCCAAAAAACAGTCCCATCACGAGTGCGACGAGAATCAACCAGTCCATTACCGGTGCGCCAGCAAAGCTGAGTTCCCACAGCGGCGTAGGCAGCCAGCGCTTATCACCAGGCGTGGGTGCGTCTGACACATTTTTTGCCGCAGCCAGGCTTGCGGCCGACACAACCCAGTATGGGGCATCACCCGGTCGGCTAACGCGGCGCGCAATCAATGGCAGCTCGCCGGTAAGCGTGCGGAAGCCGCCAATACGCTCCTGATCAATTGGCAAGCCATCGTCGATTACCCCCGCCGGGTCATTGGACAGCGCAACAAAGGGCTGCAGCGCACCACGCCGGTCAAGCTGTTGTTGCAGGCGGATTGCTGACTTCGCGCGTCGCTCGCTGGATAGCCCCGGCGCAAGTTCGATGTAGTGCGCCGCCCGTGCGTAGTCACCGCTGGCAAAGGCATTCACCATTTGCGTCGCTAAACTCCTTGGCGTCTCGCGGCTAAACGGATCGGCGGTCGATATCGACTCGCCTGGGACGAGGCTTCCTGGTAGCAGGCTCTGCGCTAATAACGACTCAGAAAAAAGCAAAGCGAAAAACGCCAAAATCAACCGACCCGAAGTGTCGCGCGAGCCCACGCAAAAGCTTGAGTACAAAGACTTGGCTTTAGAAACTATGTTCATAACTTGAGAGTTAGGCATATACGCTCAAAAAAGGTTTGATGAGGTTGCGAGTCCTGATTTACTGGCGGAATGCCGCATAAAACGTAAGCATCAAATAACAAAGCGCCAGTGCTGCCCATGCGCAACTAATTCAGCGCGCTCACCCTCAAATAATAGCCAAGACGGC
>JBBQBR010000379.1:0-3655 GCA_038317875.1 Lysobacterales bacterium | reverse complement strand
CGTGACCATGCGCGCCTCGAAGCCCTGTTTGGTGCGGACAAAAACGACCGCCTTGCCGTCGTCGTACGCCACTGCGGTCAGCGGCAAATTCCAGCCGCCCGCAGTCTCGTTGATGGGCAGCTCGACGGTTAAGAACTCGCCGGGCCGGACTTTGTCGGCTCCGACTTCGCCAGCCCCGACTTCGCTGTTCTGGCCGTCCAGCTCTGCACGTACCACCACCGTCTGACTGCCCGGTGCCACCGTCGCACCGCTGCTGAGTACCCGGCCGGTTAAGTCACGGCCCTGCACGCGGACAACTGTTCCAGCCTGCCAGTGTGTGCGTTCGCTCACGGGGATTTGGATGTCGAGCCAGAGCGTTTTCGTCTGCGCGATGTGCATCAGGACGCTGGCGGCTTCGACTCGCTGCCCGCTTTGCACCTGGATTTCGGTCACAATGCCCGCCTTTTCGGCGACCAGCGTCAGGCCGTCCTGCGGATCGCCGGTTGCGGCAACCGTGTTAATGGTTACGACCGGCATGCCACTAAGCCGCAAGGCCGCCTTCGCCAGCTTCAGTGTCGCCTCACCTTCGCTCAGGGCAGCCTGGGCTTCCTGCACGCGTCGTTCCGGAATGATCCCCTCGCCAAACAACTGCTTCTCGCGCTGCGCCGTTTGTCGCAACAAGGTGACGCGCGAATTAGCTTGTAGCAATTGCAATTGCAAACCGCCCAATTCGGGGCTGGCGATATGCAACAGCGGCGTTCCGCTTTTCACCGCCTGGTTCTGTTGAATCAAAACCTCAGTGACTAGGCCCGCGACCGGAGAACTGATGACCTGCTCGGCGTTGGGCGGCACCATAACTTGCGCTGGGAAGCTTGTGCGTACCGATTCGCCGCTATTGAGTAGCGGCGTGGTCGTGATCCCTATGGCCTTGATTTGGTTATCGGGGACAATAAATTGCAAGGGCTTTTCAGCTGCCGCTGCGAATCCAATGAGCGAAGTGCCGACCACGACACACGCGAAAATCGTTCTATTCATAGACTGACTCAATAAAAAAATTTAGGACGACAGCCCGCGCGACCTGATAGAAGGCAGTGAGCGGTCGGGAAAACGAGGGCATAGCAAGCACATAGGCCAAAGGCCCGCGCAGATAAATTTATGACAATCAGCCGCTTGCGCGCTATGCGAAACCAGGTTGTTTCAGATCAACGCGACGGAACGTGTTGGGGGCCCGCGCAACAGCGGACGCAGAAACCAATCCGCGCGCCTTTCATCTGGCGGATCAGTGACGTGATGAACAACGAGTTCTGTTCTGTCCGTTAGAAACAGAACAGCAGAATACAAAAGCACCAGTGATGGCAAATCCACCGTTGTTTTAATGGTCTGTGGTTGCAGCGCCAGAATTTCAATGTTTTCGTGACCATCTGCATGGATCAACGCAATTGAGTGTGCCTCAAAATGTTCGCTACCACTTTGCCCCGTGCCGAGCCATTCAGTGGTGTCCGTATGGGAATCCGAAAGCCCTTCATGCGCATGGGCATGATCATGAGCATGATCTGGCGCATCGAACCAGCTATGCAGAACTTGCTTGTGGACAGATCCAGCAGCGTGCCGATGCCCATGCGCGCCCGTAATCCAAGTCGCCAGCAACGCGAAACAGATCAACCAACTTACTGCAGGAACAATTTGGCGCAGGCGATCAAGCATTTGAAGAACCATACAAGATGTAGGCAACGCATAAGGCGTGCGGGTATGGAGTTGTTCGACTAGCCTTAGTGCTCGCCAAGCCTGTCTGGGCGGCCAAAGCAAATTCCTGCATCTCGCCATATTCACTGGCGCTAATGACCAAGCCTTTTTCCACCGCGCCACCGTAATCGACCGCTACGTAATCGAGCAACTGCCAGATCTGTTTAGCCTCTGTGATAGTTGAGTCATTAACGGGCGACGTTGGTGTAGCCGCAGCCGTTAGCGCACAGCAGCATAAGCAAGTAAGAATTGAGGATCGGAGACGACGGCTCAACAAGGACGCATCCTTAACAAGAATGAGAATCATTCGATTCTACAGTGTCCGCTGTTACGAATTCCAAAATAGATAGCTTTAAAGTTGGCGGCTGGCATTGTTTCAGGCGAAAGCGCACGCAGTATTGATTATTGAACGGCCTTAATTCTCATGGCGGCGCAGCACCTATTTCAGGTGGGTCTTAATGGACGCCGATGAGTAATTCAGCGGCTTTGGTTTGGGATTTAGATACTTGACCGTGATGGTCGAGAACATGTAATCGGATAGGCCGCGCCATCATTTCGGCCACGAGTCCGTCAATAGCACTGCGGTAGGCAAAACGCGTGACTGAAAATCAATAAGGAGTTCACGCACTTCCTAGGTTCGCTGCGCGCTTTTGGCGCACAGATTGCCTGCGTTGTAAAGTCCGTTTTACTCAATATGCGTGCTTTAAATGTCGTTTTTTTCGGGCGATCCCAATCTAGCGTTCGCCAGCGAACGGTCAGGCGCGTTTGGTTGCTGCAGGCTCGCACTTGATGTCCAGAGTCGGCATCGCCAAGTTCGGCAAGGTCGAGCGAACGCATCAAACGTGTCAATTTCCTTTACTTAAGGAACATATCATGTCGGACGCAAACACCATTGCAAGCAACGCACACAAAGCAGCTGCTGCACAACACAGAGCATGTGCTGAACACCACGCCATGGCGGCTTCGTGCCACGACGGAAACAAGGCTGACGAGGCCAAGGCTAGCGCCAAAAGCGCCATGTCTTGCTGCGGCACGGCAAGCGAAAAATCAGCGACCGCTTGCGGCTGTTCAAGCAACTAACAAAAAGGGCCGCGTCCATGAAATGGCTGATCAAAGGCTAAAAAAATGAACGTGATTCCCACTCTTTTCAGGAAGTGAAACTCATGAATACCACAAATAAAATAATCCTCATCATCGCGTTAGCCATTGCCGTCGTGGTGTTTTTGCTGTTTGGCAGCGGGGCAATGACCGGAACAATGATGAGCGGCGGAATGATGGGTGGAATGATGGGCAGTGGCGCGATGGCGGCAGTGAGTTGGATGTGGATTCCCACTTTAGTGATCGTCGGTCTCGGCGTTGCGCTGTGTTGGGTGATTTTTGCTCGGAAGAAATAGTTAATGCGGATGTTTTAAAACAAATGTTGGCAGCAGCCGATTACGAAGCAACGGCTTTAGGCTTTGCACTGTTGATACCCGCTAGCTTGGTGCGCTTGAGCAGCAGCGCGTTGATCGCCACCACCGCTGAGCTGCCCGACATTGACAGCGCCGCGATCTCTGGCGACAGCGTAAAGGGATACAGCACCCCGGCCGCCAGCGGGAAGGCGATTGCGTTATAGCCCACTGCCCACCACAAGTTTTGATGCATTTTGCGCAACGTCGCGCGCGACAGCTCGATTGCGCCCACGATGTCGTACGGGTCGCTCTTCATTAGCACCACATCGGCGCTTTCCATCGCCACGTCGGTGCCGGCACCAATGGCAAAACCGACGTTCGCTTGTGTCAGCGCGGGCGCGTCGTTAACGCCGTCGCCGACCATACCGACGCGTTTGCCGCTGGCTTGCAGCTCCTTAATCTTGGCAGCCTTTTGGCCGGGTAATACATCCGAGAGCACACTGGTGATGCCCAAGTCGGCGGCGATGCGCTTAGCGGTACCG
>JBBQBR010000378.1:0-3659 GCA_038317875.1 Lysobacterales bacterium | reverse complement strand
CACGGCCTGCCCGTTCCAGCACCGCTCGCGGCACGTTTTGTGCGCGCAGGCTTGAGCTATCGCGCCGATATTTTGACCGCATGGCTGCCCGGCGCCAACCCGCTATCGGCCCATATCCAAACCGCGACAGAAGCGGATTTCTCTGCGATTGGGCATATGTTGCAGCGTTTTCACCGCGCGAACATCAACGGCGCGGCACTTTGGCATGCCGATTTGAACGCACACAATATCTTGTTGACCGATGCTGGACCGGCGTTAATCGATTTTGATCGATGCATGCTGCGCAAGCCAAAGCCTGTATGGCAGCAGGCGAACGTGGCTCGTTTGCTGCGCTCGCTGACGAAATTAGGTTTTGCCGCACGCCCGGATTTTGCCAATAAGCTCTGGCCCGCGCTACTGGCCACGTATCAAAGCGAACAGGTTTAAGATGAGTTTTACGATGCACTTTTTGGGCACAGGCAGTGCCGCCTCGCTCGCGTTAGGCTCCGCTAGCGCCGTGCTAGAACGGGACGAACGCGCAATATTGCTGCTTGACTGTGGCCCCAGCACGCCAGATCGCTACGGCGCAGCCTATGAGCGATTGCCAAGTGCAATTTTCCTGACGCACGCGCATTTGGATCATATTGGCGGCTTGGAAACCTTCTTCTACCAAGCCACCTTTATGCGGGCGCAAATCAAGCTATATGCGCCGGTCACACTGGTAGCGATGCTGCATGCGCGCCTAGCCGAGTTTCCAGGCTTAGCCGAAGGCGGCAAAAACTTTTGGGATGCGTTTCAGCTGATTCCGGTCAGCAACAGTTTTTTCCACGACGGCTTGGTTTTCTCAGTATTTCCGGTGCGCCATCACGCGCCCAATACCGCGTTCGGCTTGGCGCTGGCTGGGCAGTTTGTTTATAGCGGTGATACCCGGCCGGTACCGGAAGTGTTTGCGCATTTTGGTGCGGGCAATGAAACGCTATTTCACGACTGCGCGCTCAACGCGAACCCATCGCACACCGGCATCGATGATTTGGAACGCGAATATTCACATGCGCTGCGTCAGCGGATGTATTTGTATCATCAGCACGATCAAGACGACGCCGACGAAATTGCTAAGCGCGGTTGGCGCGTGCTGGCTCCTGGCGCCCGCATTGCCCTGGGTGCATAGGAAATATCGAGCATGAGCGCGGTATTTTCCGACCAACATTTTAGTGATCAACATTTTAAGGATCAGTTGGGCCGCGCCCTGCGTGATGTACGCGTTTCGGTGATGGACCGCTGCAACTATCGCTGTGGCTATTGCATGCCGACCGGCGAGCAAACGCGCATCGTCACGTCGAAAGATTCCAACGAAACATCAATCATCAAGTTCGTCGCACCGCCGCTTAAATTCTTAAGCCCCAGTCAGCGCATGGGCACCGATGAGCTGAATACGCTGATCGCTGCCTTGCTGCGTCTGGGTATGCAAAAGCTGCGCATCACCGGCGGCGAGCCGTTAATGCGCAAGGACTTGCCCGGCATAATTCGTTCCGCGCGCAGTTTAAGTGTGCAGCTGGCACAACCCATCGAAATCGCGCTGACCACCAATGCCAGCCTGTTGGCGCACCAAGCAGCCGAGCTTTACGTAGCGGGTTTGGATCGATTGACCATTAGTTTGGACAGCCTGGATCGCCAGCGCTTTAAAGAACTCAATGGTGGCCGTGGTGATTTGGCAGAGGTTTTACACGGCATCGCCGCCGCCGAACGGGCCGGATTTGCCGCGATCAAATTCAATTGCGTGGTGCAAAAAAACGTCAATGAAATCGACGTGTTGCCAATTTGCGAATACTTCCGCCACAGCGCGCACGTGCCGCGATTTATCGAATATATGGACGTCGGCACCTGCAATGGTTGGCAGCCTGAGCATGTGGTTCAAAGCTCGGACTTGATTGCGCGCATCCACGCAAAATATCCAATCGAACAAATTCAGCAGCCCAGCATGGGCGAAGTGGCAACCCGCTTTCGCTATATAGATGGCGCGGGCGAAATTGGCTTTATTTCCTCGATCAGCAACCCATTTTGCCGGGGCTGCACGCGCGCCCGGGTGGCGGCAGACGGCAAGTTATTCACTTGTCTTTTTAATGCACACGGGCATGATTTGCTGGCGCTATTGAAAACGCACGACGCGATTTTGGTCAGCAACGCCATTAAAGCCATTTGGCGGGCGCGTGCTGATCGCTATTCGGAATTGCGCGCCGAACGGCTGGCGCAAAGTACGCCATCAATACCTGGCGTAGCAACAGATCAGAAAGCGGAGATGTATCACCTTGGCGGCTAGAACATCACAGCAATCCATCAGCCATATCGATAATGCCGGCAACCCGACCATGGTCGATGTTGCGGCAAAGGTCGTCACCAAACGGACAGCGATCGCGCATGCGCGCGTTGAATTTCCGGCAGAAATTGGTGCGCAGCTCTTGGCAACGGGCTTCATCGGTAAAAAGGGCGCAATCGTGCACACCGCGATCATTGCCGGCGTGATGGCGGCCAAGCGCACGCACGAGCTGATCCCGTTTTGCCACGCGCTTAGCCTAGAACACTGCGAAATCCGCATCACGCCCGATCACGCCGGTAATTTAGACATCGAATGCGAATGTGCTTTGAGCGCAAAAACCGGCGTGGAAATGGAGGCAATGACGGGTGCGAGCGTCGCAGCCCTTACGATCTACGATATGACCAAGGCTTTGAGCCTAGACATTCAAATAACGCATGTGCGTTTACTGCAAAAAAGTGGCGGCAAACGCACGCACACGAGTCAACCATGACATTAGCAACCATGAAACTAGTCGTACAGTATTTTGCGCGTTTACGCGACACCGCCGGATGCGATGCGGAAACTATCGAAAGCACCAGCGCCGATCTAGGCGAAATTTACGCCCGCTTGGATGCGTGCCATGGTTTTGGCTTTCCACAAAGCGCACTCAAGCCAGTTTGCAATGACGCGCTGGTGGGCTGGACACACGCCGTGCAAGACGGTGATGTGATTGCGTTTTTACCGCCGTTTTCGGGTGGGTGATTTTGTTTCTATTGACGTAATGAAGCAGTTGAGTCCTGTGCTCAGCCTGAGGTTTTACTCAACGCAACAGGCAAGTCCCGTCGCGCATGCAATATACGCAATATGTCGATGTAGCTATCCTGTTCGAGATAGAACACGAGGTAAGGAAAATCTTGGACTACGAACATTCGAAGGTTCGCCAGCAAGTGAGCGTAGCGCGCACTGCCAGCTCCCGGTGTTGACTTCAATTTTTTCGACTGCATCTTTAATGGCCCGGACGAACCTTAGACCAAGATCTAGCTGTTCATTTTCGTAGTAGAGAGCCGCATTAACAAGATCAATTTCAGCTTGAGGCTTTTTAACCGCGTGCTTCATGCGCAAACGCGACGAGCTTTTATCTTTGCTTCGATATTATCAAAAAATGCTTGGTCAGCCGGGGTACTCACTCCCGAGTTCACACCGATTAAAATCATATCGCGCAGTTGCGCCTCAGCTTTTTGGATTTGATCCAGGCGAATCAGTTCGCAAACATTTTCGGTCGCTGTGATCATTCGGAAATTTTAGCAGACTTGCCAATATGAAGAATACGTTCGACTAATTTGCACCGCCAAGCTGCCTAAACAAAGCCCCAACTTGTTTCAAATCC
>JBBQBR010000377.1:0-3659 GCA_038317875.1 Lysobacterales bacterium | reverse complement strand
CGTACACGACCGGTTTGTACATAGCGCAACAAGTCCTCAATGGTGTAAGTCGTGGCAGTTGGTGCAGTGTCATTTTGGCCTTTCATCGCCATTTCCACGGTATTAGATGTGTTAAGGCTAGCACTTCCCCATCAAAATCATGGCACCGTGACTATATCCATACAAGTTTTTCCCCTATCGGGCAGTACGCGAACGCCACAATCGGCGCACTGCAAGCGCAAAACCCAGCACCAACGTGACGTAGAGTAAAGCCATCACGGCACCCGTGAACGGCGCAAACGCGCGGCCGGTGTCGTTGCTGTAGCTGTTTGCGGCTTGTTCGCATGCGGCGCTGATTTGATTGGCGACGGGATGAGCGCAGGCCAACTCCATTTCCCGTTCAATCCGCACTTGAATGATCCGCACTTCTTGCATCAGGCACGCATAACTTAGCCCACATGCTAGCGCTGCAATTAGAACAAGCCATCGGTTTGAAAAATGCAGTAGCGCAAAAGAAAAAATTAATAATGGCGGCAGCGCAAAAAAACACTGCGTCAAAGTGGCTTCTTGATTTAATAGGTCGAGCAGGTCAAACACGACCTAGCCCAATTTTTCGATGCTACTTCTTACCAAAATTCGCAAACAAATCCGCAAACGCGCTGCCCAACTTCGGCGCGGGCGGCCCGGATTTCTGCGCGGGTGCTGGCGGACGTGAATTGCGATCAAAATTGCGGTCGCCGCCCGGCCTAGAACCAGAGCGCTCAGGGCGTGCATCCGAGCGATGCGCGGGCCTCTGATCGCCTGCGGGGCGGTCGGAACTGCGTGGCTGGTCTGCGCGCGGCGGCGGATTTGGCGTCGAATTTTGCCCAGCCGGTTGCGCGGCGCGTGGCGCGCGCTCGGGCCTTGGACCACGCGGTGCGCGCTCTGGCCGATTTTCTGGTCGCTGTGCTGGCGCTCGCTCTGCGGCTGGCGCTTCGGGTTCGGCGTCTAAACGCATGGTCAAACTAATGCGCTTGCGCTCTAAATCCACTTCCAGCACTTTCACCTTGATAATCTGGCCGGTTTTGACGACTTCGCGCGGGTCTTTGACGAATTTGGCACCGCTCAATTGGCTGATATGAATCAGGCCGTCTTGATGCACGCCCAGATCCACAAACGCGCCAAATGCCGCGACGTTGCTGACGACGCCCTCCAAAATCATGCCGGGCGCTAAATGTTTAACTTTCGTCACGCCGCTGGCAAAAGTGGCGGTTTTAAATTCTGGGCGTGGATCGCGGCCGGGCTTTTCCAGCTCTTTCAAAATATCGCGCACGGTCGGTGCGCCGAAATAATCATCGGTATATTTGTCCGGGCTGAGCGTGCGCAGAAATGCCACATCGCCAATTAAGCCTTTTAGCTCGCGACCGGTGCCGCTCAAAATCCGCTGCACCACCGGGTAACTTTCCGGGTGCACGCCCGAGGCATCGAGCGGGTTCGCACCGCCACTGATGCGCAAAAACCCCGCGCATTGTTCAAACGCCTTGATGCCCAAACGCGGCACGTTCTTTAATTGGCTGCGCTCCAAAAACGCGCCGTTTGCTTCGCGAAACTTGACGATATTATCGGCCAAAGAATTACTCAAACCCGCCACTCGTGCCAGCAGCGGGCCCGAGGCGGTATTGAGATCGACGCCGACGGAGTTCACGCAATCTTCGACCGTGCCATCCAAACGTTGGCCGAGCTTGATTTGATTCACATCGTGCTGATATTGACCCACGCCGATGCTTTTCGGGTCGATCTTGACCAATTCCGCCAGCGGATCTTGTAAGCGTCGGGCGATGGAAACCGCGCCGCGCAAAGTGACATCCATATCCGGAAATTCTTTCGCGGCTAATTCGCTTGCGGAATACACCGACGCACCGGCCTCGCTCACCACCATTTTGCGCAATTTCAATTCTGGGTGCTTGCGCATCAAATCGATCACTAATAAATCCGATTCGCGGCTGCCGGTGCCGTTGCCGATACTGATCAACGCCACGCCGTATTGCAGGCACAAAGCCGCAAGTGCTGCGACCGACGCGTCCCACTGGTTTTGCGGTTGATGCGGATAGATCACGCCGGTAAATAGAACTTTGCCCGTGTGGTCGACAATCGCCAGCTTGCAGCCGGTGCGCATGCCAGGATCTAGCCCCAACACCACTTTTGGGCCAGCCGGGGCTGCCAGAAGCAAGTCTTTAAGATTGTCGCCAAACACGCGAATCGCTTCGGCTTCCGCACGCTCGCGCACTTGACCATATAAATCCAGCGTCAAATGCACATGCAGCTTAACCAGCCACGCTTGGCGCGCGGTTTCCAACAGCCACGCATCCGCCGGGCGGCCTTTATCGGCGATGCCTGCTGCAACCGCAACTTTGCCGCGCGCCAGAATATGTCCTTCTTCGGGCTCGGTGCCCGGCTCAAGCTCCAATTCCAAAATACCTTCGGCGCGGGCACGGAAAAGCGCCAACGTGCGGTGGCTAGGAATGGAACGAATCGGTTCGACCATGGTGAAATAGTCGGAATACTTCGCACCCTCTTTTTCTTTGCCCGCAATCACTTGACTACGAATTTGACCATTCGCGGTCAACCATTCGCGCATTTCACCGACGAGTGCGGCGTTCTCAGAAAAATGCTCCAGCAAAATATGGCGCGCGCCGTCGAGCGCGGCTTTGACATCGGCGACGCCTTTTTCGGCATCGACAAAGCTGCTAGCAAACGTTTCCGGCGTTTGCGTTGGGTCATTCAATAACCCCAATGCCAATGGCTCCAGGCCAGCTTCGCGCGCAATCTGCGCCTTAGTACGGCGTTTGGGCTTATAGGGCAGGTACAAATCTTCCAAGCGCGCTTTGGTTTCGCTGGCTAAAATATCGCCACGCAATTCCGGCGTCATTTTTCCTTGCTCTTCAATGCTGGTTAAAATCGCGGTGCGGCGCTCTTCCAGTTCGCGCAAATAGGTCAAACGCTCTTCCAGCAAACGCAATTGGGTATCGTCTAGCCCGCCGGTAATTTCTTTGCGATAGCGCGCGATGAAGGGCACGGTTGCACCCTCGTCAAGTAACTTAATAGCCGAGTCAACTTGGCGCTCGCTGGCAGCGATTTCTTTGGCGATTCTGGATTCAATGGAAAGCATGGATAAGCCTAATGCAGTTGCAGCATGGCCGCATGCCGGTAATCACTAGTACATGTGAAAAACAGGCTGCGGCCGCTAATTTGGGGCCGTGAGTATAGCCCGGTTAGCTTATTGCGACAGCGTCACTTCGCTGCGCCACGAAAGTTGCTGAAAAGCCTGAAAAGTCACGTACGCCGGGGCGTCGATTGCAGTCAGAAAACTGAATCAAATCTAGCTAATCGCATCAGTCGGCGTCAGCGGTTGCCGTGCAGCTGCGTTTTTACTATTGGTTTCGCATGAAACCGCCGTCAACCACAAGGAGTATTGCGATGAAAATAGTTGCTTTCTTATTGTCCGCGCTGCTGTTCGCCTGCGTCGCCCAAAGCCGTCCGTATTCATACGGTTTACCGCGCGGGGATGTGCGTGTGGTGAACAACGTGCCACATCAAACCGTGCGTGTAGTTGCCACCCACACAAATCATGCGCGGGTAGTCGTGGTTTATCGTGCACAGCGCCCGGCCTATCGCCGCGTGGCAGTCGTGGCTTATCGACC
>JBBQBR010000376.1:0-3671 GCA_038317875.1 Lysobacterales bacterium | reverse complement strand
GCATCTGTACCCAAATACCGATAATTCATAGATATTTTCATAATAAATGTTCGGTTTTTGTCCAGTGCTGCGTTTAAAGAAGTTCAGACCTAGAAACGGAATCATCGCTAATGATCACTCGCGCCACGGCCACAAGACGTGTTTGGCTCGTTAAAACCCTGGCGACTCCATTGGCGACTCCATTGGCCACACTATTGGCAATTTCATCGACACACTCACCGATTAGGGCACTAATTAATGCGGGGAGAATTCGCGCATGAACGACGATACACAGCTGCGCGCTTTGCTGAAACGATGCACGAACGAAGCACCGGACGATTACGCACGACTACAAATACGCCAGTTACCCAAGGCCAAGCGCAGCATCGCATATGTGGAATACGGCGACCCGAAAGGGCGTCCGCTGCTTTGCCTACATGGTTTGTCGATCAGCGGCCTGTGCTTTGAGCACTACCATGATGATTTTATAGCACTTGGCGTACGTGCAATCGCGCCTAGTTTGCTAGGCGGCATCTATATCGCGGATGCGCGCAAAAACATTGATGACATCGCGTCGGAAATTATCGAGCTGCTCGATGAGCTTAGCATCGATAAATTCGATGTTATTGGTTTTAGCTGGGGCACGCTGCCTCAGCTGGCGCTGCTGGCGCGCGTACCGGGGCGCATCGGGCGTGCCGGATTCCTGGGCGCAATGACGCCGGTAACATTTATCGGCCCCCAACAGATCGCGCAATTGAAAACAGATATCCAGATCACCCTCAAGATGGTCAAGCGCATGCCGCTGGTGCACCGTATCGTGATGTGGCTGTTCTGCCGCCTGCCTGGATCGACGTTTATCAATCAGTTCAAAGATGACAACCTGCCCGCGCGCGAAGTTGACGCGCTCGCGCCCGGCAGCGACTTCAGCAAGCATTTTTTGCGCTACTTGAAGGAGTGCCTACGAACAGGCTCGCAGTTTCTAACTGACGGCTGGCGCATGTTCCTTGATCGGCCTGCCTATGCTTTGCATGATCTGGCCAACAACGTCGATGTGCGCCTATACGTCGCTGAAAAAGACAATGTGCACTTACTGTATTTTTCCGAATTCATCGCCGCTGCAAGTACCGGAACGCAAATCGACGACGTGTGCCATGCTGTGGCGGCCGCACGCGCACATCAGGTAAAGCAGACGGTTTCGGTGTTTGACTTGGTTTACGCACAGGAACAATGCAGCATCTGGATGATTCCTGGCGCCGGCCGGATAGCCTGCATGCTGTACTTTAAAGAAGCGCTAAACCACTTTTTGAAAGAACCGCTTGAAGCTGCAGTTTTCCAAAGCTGCAAAGCCTAGTGCGAACGATCACTTTGAGGAACACCCCGAACTACGATGGTGCGAACGATCACTTTGAAGCACGCCCCGAACTACAATGCTCATAGTGAAAGCCTCCCAGGCGTTCAGACCGAACAGATTTTATCTATTGCAACAAGCACCGCGCGTTTATTTCCCTTGACTGGTGCGACAAATAACCCCTACGTTATCGCTATCAAGGTGCAAGCGCATGGCACTTCACGAACTAGTCCCGAGGCAAATTTGGTACGCGCAGCAATCCCTGCGCTTTGGCCCAATCAAAATCCAAACGCGCATGACCGTGATTCGCCTTAGCGACGGCGCTCTCTGGGTACACTCACCAATTGAGCCAATTCCCAGCTTGCTCGCGGAGTTAGCGAGCCTAGGCGAGGTCCGGTATGTAGTGGCGCCGAATCGAACTCATCACCTCTACTTTCGGCAGTTTCTAAAGGCTTTCCCACAAGCAAAAGGCTTCGTCGCCCCTGGTTTGGCGGAGAAAAACCATGATCTATCGCAGTATCCGGTGTTACCAATGCCCGGGCCTTGGGGCGGCGAGTTACCGAGTTGGTTCATAGATGGGCTACCGGTTCTGAGTGAAACAGTCTGGTTTCACGAGAACACGGGAACGCTTTTGCTCACGGATCTACTGTTTTGCTTTGGGACAGCCAACACAGGTCTGGCGAAGCTTGTGGCAAGACTTCTTGGTGTTTATGACCGACTGGGGATGTCCTTGACGATGAAACTGATGACGAAAGACAAACAAGCGCTGAGACGCAGTATCGAGCCACTTTTGTTGCTGCCCGTTCAGCGTATCGTTCTAGCTCACGATCAAGTCATCGAAGAACAACCAACGCTGAGACTTAGGGAAGCATTCGAGTGGTTGCGTTGATGCTTAAGAAATAAAGTTGGTTCGCGCGCAGCTTTTAGTCATGGTTTACGCAGCGGCGCACCGGTAACGAACTTCGCGTGGTCGAGCCGCATCAGCTTGGCTCGATGCCTGCTCCATCGAGTTCTTTGCGGCTTTCCTAGCCTGGGCGTTTTGCCGACTTGCGTTTTCGCTATCTGAGTAAAGCATGTCAGTGCAGCCGACCGTCAACATAGCTAAGCGCACCCAGTCTAAGCAATGAAAGTTTCAAAGGTGCTTTATATTCAAGCGTTTAGGGAATGCGAATACTAAAGGCAGTTGACACCGATTGCGCACGCATTGTTCTAAGCAGCGCTTACCAGCTGCGTATATTTCAACTGCAACTGAGCACTGGTTTCAACATTTTCCGGATCAATAAAAATGCATTCAACCGGACAAACCTCTACACATTGCGGCACCTCGAAGTGCCCCACGCACTCGGTGCACAGCTTTGGCGTGATGTGATAGAGCTTGGCACCCGCATAGATTGCCCCATTTGGGCATATGGGCTCGCAAACATCGCAGTTCACGCATTGGTCGGTGATAAAGAGGGCCATAGAAGCAAGACAAAGACAATTACTTGGAGCTTATCGCCTATTCGGTGTAGGTATCAGCATTTGTGAATTTTCCTGTTTGCGCGCACGCGTTCACATTGAACTGAGCGCGAAATCAATCGCAATTGCCTACACTCGCGGCCAACTAATCGCGGCAAGATTTAGGCTTATGCTGAGTTTCCAATGTGCAACCGACCCCCGTCCGCTGACGCAGCGCCACAAAATTGGCTTAGCAGTCGCAGGTGGCGGGCCGATTGGCGGCATTTATGAGTTAGGCGCGCTGCGCGCTTTGGAAGAGTTGATCGACGGCGCAACGTTGACGCGTCTGGATGCTTATGTAGGCGTTAGTTCTGGCGCGATTATGGCCGCGTCGTTGGCCAATCGCATTGACACCGCCGAGATGTGCCGCATTTTGCTGAGCGCTGAAAATGCAGAGCACCCGTTCTACCCGGGTATTTTTCTAAAGCCAGCGCTCGGTGAATTTGCGCTGCGCCTAGCACAGCTTCCGCGCGTGCTGCAGGCGGTCGCGGTGGCGATGATCAAAAACCCATTTTCGACAAAATTGGCGGATTCGCTCGGCAAATTTGGCGCGCTGCTGCCCACGGGTTTGTTCGCCAATGACGCGGTGGAACACTTTTTGCGAAGATTATTCACCACCGGCGGGCGCAGCAATGATTTTCGCGAATTGGATCGCCCATTAAGTGTGGTCGCCGTTGAAATTGATACCGGGCAGACCGTACTTTTTGGCGGCCCAGGCTACGACGATGTGCCGATCAGTAAAGCGATCCAGGCGTCGAGCGCGCTGCCCGGGCTTTATCCGCCGGTGGAGATCAAAGGCAGGAATTTCGTCGACGGCGCACTTAAGCGCACGCTCAACGCCTCCGTC
>JBBQBR010000375.1:0-3672 GCA_038317875.1 Lysobacterales bacterium | reverse complement strand
CTTGCGGTTTTAGTGCGCGGTGCGCCGGGTGGCTTAAAGGCGGTACAAGAGGTGGTGTGGCAGCATGACCCAACGCAGGCAATTTTTCGCGCTTATGCCATTAGTGATGATCTGGCAAGCCTAACCGCAGCGCCGCGCTTTTTTGCCCGCTTCGCTGGCCTGTTTGGCTGGCTGGCGTTGGCCTTGGCGGTGTTGGGTAGCTACGCAATATTGGCGTTCAACGTCACTGAACGCGCGCGCGAATTCGCCTTGCGCGCAGCGCTAGGCGCGAAACCACTCAAGTTAGTCAGCGCGCTGATGTGGGAAAGCTTAACCGCGTTAATTCCAGGCGTTGTGCTTGGGCTGTGCTGTGCGTTGGCGCTGGGGCAATTGCTGCAATCGGAAATGTATGGCGCGCCATCCTTGATGCTTTCTGCGATTTTGGCGACCAGCTTGGTGTTGATCACCAGCCTTGCGGCCAGTGCACTTGCAGCACGGCCTGCGACCAAGGTAGTTTTAAACAATGCGTTAAAGGCGAACTAGCATGAGCATCCTACAACCGAACCCTACGGCTCAGCCTGCAGTGATTGAATTGCGCCAACTAGAAAAAAGCTACCCACTCGCCAGCGGCGTGCATTTTGTCCTACGCCAAATCAATCTGGATATTGCCGCCGGTGAATTTGTCTCGATTACCGGGCCATCTGGATCGGGTAAAACGAGCCTGCTTAATATTATTGGTTTGCTTGATCATGATTGGAAAGGCGAGTACAAATTAAGCGGCGAAGCCGTGCACAAAGCCAACGCCAAGCGCCGCGATGCGCTCAAGCGCGAACATATCGGTTTTATCTTCCAGCACTATCATTTGCTCGACGATCTAACCGTGGCGGAAAATCTAGATTTGCCGCTGGGCTATCGCGATATTCCACGCACTGAGCGCGCCGCACGGGTCGCGGATATGTTGGACCGCTTTGGCATTGTTGGCAAAAAAGATTTGTACCCACGCCAACTGTCGGGCGGCCAACAGCAGCAGGTCGCGGTCGCACGCGCGCTGATCACCCGCCCGAGTTTGCTGCTCGCCGATGAGCCCACCGGCGCATTGCACACCGATCAGGGTGAAAAAATTATGGATTTGCTGGAAGAGCTGCACCGCGCCGGCTCCACCATTGTGCAAGTAACCCACAACCCCAAACACGCCGCGCGCGCAAGTCGGGAAATTCGGCTGCGGGATGGCTGGATGGAGTAGGGTGGTTTTGGGATCAAGTTAGCGCTTGAGGTGCTTCTCGTTTCGCAAAATCCCTACCCAGCGCGTGTTAATTGGCACCTAACCCACCAAGCGCGCCGTATCCCGGTCATAGCTGACATTGGCAATCGAGCCATCGCGAATGCGCTGCACCGCTTCATCAATCACATGCAGCGGCACCAAAAACCATTCCTGCGGCTGCACGGACTTGCCAAAGCCGTCCTCGATGCTTAGATCAAGCCGTGCAGCCGCAAAAATGCGATGAAACAGCGTTTCCAGCTTCATGCGGTTGACGCCGGCTAATGTGTAGCGTGCAATCACTTCGACGCCCGCCAACAAAAACGTCGGTTCAGCAGCGGCATTACTGATGCGATCTTCAATGCGGCCATGGGTTACGCCAATTTTGTGAATCAACTCGCGATTTTTTGCCACATACGGATGTTCTGACAGGCTGCGCAGCACGTAAATCGTGCCGCTTGCAACATCGCCTGCTTCCCATATTTCGCTAAACAACGGCCCGGGGTTTGAGTCCGTCAAGCGCCGTCCGCTTTCGTCTTTGTAGAGCGCGCGCTGTAAGGATCGCCGCAGCAAATTACTTTCGGTGCCATTGGAAAAAATCGCGCGCAACCTTGCATCGGCTTCGCCATTCGGCGCGCGAAAAGCAGTCCCCACTTCTGCGACATACACCATCTGCCCGCTCAGAATGAAAAAATGCCCTTCCTCGATGCTGGTATCGCGGCCAAATCGGCGCGTTTCGCGCACGCCGGATTTCAATTCACTTTCAGCGCGCTCAAATAACGGCGTGAAGCGCTCGAAATCAACGCAGCGTTCGCGATTGGCGATTTCTTCCGCCGCTGCGCGAACTTCAGACTGCGAGCGCACATGGCGTAATTGCGTGATATTTGCTTCTTCAGCCCCAGCACCCAAAGCCGCCAATAATTCGTCATCATTCAGCAAAATGGCATTTGGCGCATCCGACTGCGCTTGGCTCAATAAACCTTGATGATCCAGGGGCGCAATTAGCGTTCGGCAGTCCTCCAACGTACGCAAACGATCCAAACGCACCGCATAAATCCGCTCGAAAATATCGCGTTCCTCGCCGTGCTGCGGTGCGTTGCCATGTAGCTCGACAAAGCGCTGAATGTCTTCAAAGCCTGCGATCACGCGTTCTTCGCGCGCGCTTTTGCCGGAGCCGCTTTTGGCTTCGACCTCGACGCCCAATTCCGCCAGCAAATCATCGTCTTCCTGACTGAACTGCTTGGCATTGCCTTTTTTAGCCACGCGCAGCCTCCGCCTTCATGCGCGCCAGATAGGCAATGGCTTCTGCCATCAGCTTCTCAAACGGATCCGCCGCCGTAATGGCAGGTAAGCGGCCACGATCTTGCTTAAATTTCAGCGCGCGTTGCGCCAGCGAACGCGCGTCTTCAAGGCTCATACTCGTATTCTTTGCCGCGATCACGCCCGCCACCTGTTTCAGGCTGGCTTCACTCATTGCCTTCGCCAAGATCGCATAGGCTTGGCTAAACGGGTTAATCCGGTCAATTAGATCAATATCCAGCTCGAGCACGTCCATCGCGTACTTGCGCACGCCATCGAGCAACGCGGTGTTGGCGGCCGGGCTGGAGCCAGACTCGGAGCTGGAGCCATCGCTAAGCGCCGGCTTGCCCTGCTGGGTCAAGCTCAACGCCGCAATCGCGTGCTGGCGCACCGCTTCTTGATCGAGCGAACTCAAATCGGGGAATTTATCGCGAATGATTTTGCCCAAGCGCAGCTGCGTCAGTTCTTCCGGCACCAGTTCTTCATCAAACAAGCCGCGTTCAATGCTGGGTTTATCTTGCACAAAGCTGGCAATCACTTCGTTCAAATCTTCGCGACAAATACGCTGCGCCTCCGGGCTTTTGGGTTCGGCTAAGCCTTTGATTTCGATTTGAAATTGCCCTGTGACATGATTGAAACCGACATTCGTGCCACCCGCCTGATACCCGCCCGGGCCGTAATCAAAACCCGCACTCGCCTGGTTATTCGCATTCTTGGCTTTGAACTCAAAGCGCGGCGCCAACACTTGTTCCATCAGCAAACTAGCGGCAATGGCTTTGAGCGTGTCATTCACGGCTTCCGTGACGGCCTGTTCTGACGCATCTGGCTCGGCGATCAAATTGCTAAATCGGGTGCGCGTTTTGCCCGGCGCATCGCGGGTGGCGCGGCCAATGATTTGCACAATCTCGGTCAAGCTGGAGCGATAGCCCACCGTCAGCGCGTGTTCGCACCAAATCCAATCGAAGCCTTCTTTCGCCATGCCGAGCGCAATAATAATATCGACAAAATCACGATTGTGCTTTTGCGCCGGGTCGCGCAGTGCTGCGGCCACTTTATCGCGCTTGGCTGGGTCATCATCGACCAAATCGGCAATGCGCAGCACCCGACCCGACGCGGTTTTGACTAGCTGAAAGCCG
>JBBQBR010000374.1:0-3678 GCA_038317875.1 Lysobacterales bacterium | reverse complement strand
TTTTGCAGCGCTGACACTCGCGCGCGCAGCTGGCGTGCTGAGTGTGCTCAACCCGGCACCCATCAACCCGTTAGTGACGCTTGAGTTGCTGGCTTTGGCCGATGTTTTGACCCCGAATGAAACTGAGTTTGCGTATTTGCTGAAAACACTGCACGGCATTGAATTGCCGATAAATTGGTGGCGCTCTGTGGACGCCTTACTGCATGGCTGGGCGCGTGCACTCAGCAATCTAACGGTGGTCATTACGCTGGGGGCTGAGGGCGCATTTGTTTCGCACGCGCCAAATCAGCTGCGCGGTGATAGTGCAGCTTACTATCGGATCGCTTCGTTGCCTGCCAATGCAATCGACAGCACCGGCGCTGGCGATGCTTTTAATGCGGGTTTGGCCGCCGGGCTGGTCAAATTTAGCAATCAGAATTTTTTAAGCGCGGTCACTTATGCGACAAAAGTGGCGGCACTGAGCGTCGAACGTGCGGGCGCTGCGCTAGCAATGCCTAACGCCGATGAAGTTCAGGCGCGTTGGCATTAACATCAAGTTGCGAGCTGCATTTCAGTATTTGGAAATTCAATGCGCTCATAAATTTCCGCCAAAGTCAGCTCCGTTTTTGGGCCATCCAAATGAAGCGTGTCGCTTAAGTTGGAATAGCTTTCAAACAGCCACTGCGCATCCGCATGGCGATAGACATCAACCCGCACTTGCTCCTGACTAATCAGCACATAGGCTTTAAGCTCGGCAATTTGTTGGTAGTTGTAGAGCTTTTCCCCGCGATCAATGCGTTCTGTGCTGGCGGATAGCACTTCAACGATTAGACACGGCGCAGTTTTCAAGTACGGGTCGCGATCCGAAGCTTCGCAGGCCACCATGATGTCAGGATAGTAAATTACCTGATCAATTTTGACGCGCATGTCGCTGATGAATGTTGTGCACGCTGAGCGACGAGTCGCTTGATGCAGGTGGCTTGCAAAATTCATAGCAATACAATTGTGCCGCTCCGAGGCACCCGCCATTGCAAAAATCTGCCCGGCGGCATACTCATGCTTGATCGTGCTTTTATCTTCAAACGCCAAGTACTCGGGCATCGACATTTGCGTGCTTAGTTGGGTTTGCGCGGACATAAATACACCTTTTGCTTGATTTTGGCCTAAATAGCTCAGGCCCCTAAGTCATTTTGCAACACGACCCGATAGCGCGCCTTACCGGAGCGCAAATGCTCAATCGCATCGTTCACCTGTGACATCGGGAAATTCTCGGTGACCGGTGCAATGCTGTGGCGGGCACAAAATTCGAGCATCGTATCGACCGTAGCGGGGCTGCCAATGGGTGAGCCGGAAATCGAGCGCTGCGCCATAATCAGGGGGAACGTGTTGATCGACATCGGCTCTAACACTGCGCCCACATGGTGCAAGCGGCCCCTGGGTTTGAGTGCTGCGATGTAGCTGTTCCAGTCCAGGCCAACGTTGGTGGTGTTTAAGATGAAATCGAAGCTACCGGCAGCTTTTGACAACGCGCCCGAATCCCGCGAATTCAGGGTGCGATGCGCGCCCAGCTGCAAGGCTTCTTTGCGTTTGGCGTCGCTAGTCGTAAAAGCCGTGACATCACAACCCCAGGCGCGCAAGAATTTTAACGCCATGTGCCCAAGCCCACCGATACCAATGACGGCGACGCGATCAGTCGGCTGCACGCCAAACTGCACGATCGGATTGAAGACGGTGATGCCACCGCATAGCAATGGCCCCGCGCTTGCTGCATCCAGCCCTTCAGGCAGGGGTGCCGCCCACATCCAATGCGAACGCACGCGCGTGGCAAAACCACCATGACGTCCAATAATGGTGCCCTGGCCGGTGCCGCAAAGATTTTGATTGCCTGACAGACAAGGCGAACACGCGCCGCAGCTGGATGCATTCCAGCCTAGACCGACCCGATCACCCAATTTCAAGCGCTTTGCGTGCGACCCGAGTGCTACCACGCGCCCGACCACCTCATGGCCTAGCACTAAAGGATAAGCCGAAAAACCCCACTCGTTGTCCAACATGGACAGATCGCTGTGGCAAATGCCGCAACTTTCCACTGCGATTTCTACATCTTCGTCGCCAAGCCGGCCGGGCATATATTCAAATGCCTGCAATGGCGCTTTCGGTGCGGTGGCAGCAAAGGCTCTGATTGGGCTAGACATAGGTTCACTCACTTTGAAAATGGGACTTACTCAGGCGTGAATAATAGCTTTTCGTAGGTGTAATTGGCTGTCGTACGAAAACACATTAAAATTTCTGAGCGTGCCCGCGATAAATGTGGCCGAATTAGGTGCTAGTTTTAGCATCCGTTGTCGCCGTAGAAGCCAGGCACATGCTAATTCCGCATTTTTGGGCACAAGCAAAACGAAAGGTCACCGGTAAAAACAGCCGACAACACCTGTTGCGTTTTGGTTGGTCAAACGAGAGCCAAGCACGCGCCGAACAGCACGCGCAGGAACGTGTACAAGCAGCGGCCGCAGCTTCCATGCGCGGCGAAACCGTCACCGAACGCGAGTGCAAACTACCTTACAACAGCCCTGATGGCTTACCGATTCGTGAAGAAATTATTGCCGAATACCCACTTGCAACACTTACTCGAAATCAGTACGGCGCGGTTTGCTTAAACAGCCCGCAAGTGCTGTTTGCGGACATCGACGTAACGCCACCTTCGGCACGGCAAGCAATCAACCTGACATTTATGGTTTTGCTATTTGGCATTGTCTTCGGCATTGGTTACAAAAATTGGTTGTGGGTAGCGCCCGGCACGATAGCCCTGGCATGGCTCGCAAATCGAATCGGGGTGCGAATTGACCGACGCCTCTTAGCCGTGCACCGCCTAAACGGCGACCAAGCGGCACTAACACGCATTGATGCTTATGCGGCGTGCAACCGTGAGCGCTTATTGCGAGTCTACAAAACCCCAATGGGTTACCGCGTTTTAGCCATGCATGCGCTGTTCGATGCCAAATCGCAGGCAGCTACTGAGCTGTTTGAGGCCGTTAGCAGCGACAAACAGTACCGCGCGCTGTGCCGGGTACAGCAGTGTTTTCGTGCCCGGCTAACGGCCAAACCGTGGCGTACTTCACTGGCCGATCCGCACATACCGCATCGCGCTTCAGTTTGGCCGCTGACCGAAGCCAAACAACAGCGTCGCCGACACTGGGTGGCGGCGTATCAAACAACGGCAGCGGGTTACGCTGCATGTAGGTACCTTAAAACATTTGGTCACGGCGCGGCGCATCCGGATGCGCAAGCGGTTCAGCAGCTACACGACGAATGGACGCGCGCATTGACTGACTTGCCTTTGGCGTAGCACCGAGCGATGCCGACGCACACAGTTTCTGCCCAGACCTACCCAGCCCCAGCCATCAATTCCCGCCCAATCAACATCTGTCGAATTTCATTGGTTCCGGCACCAATCTCATACAGCTTGGCATCGCGCAGTAAACGCCCGGTTGGATAATCATTGATATAGCCGTTACCGCCCAAGGATTGGATTGCTTCTAACGTTACTGTTACGGCCGATCTTGACACGTGAAGTAGGCAGCTCGCGGCATCGACGCGTGATTTAATATCGCTGTCGTAATCGCGGGCCACTTGATAGGCGAATGCACGGCTGGAAGCGAGCATGGTGTACATATCAGCAAGCTTGGCCTGCATGATGCC
>JBBQBR010000373.1:0-3689 GCA_038317875.1 Lysobacterales bacterium | reverse complement strand
AGCAGTATTGCGGTTAGTGTAACCATCGCGCCCGAGGCAATGGCCAACCAAACGATCATCGCCATCGGGCCCTTGGAGAGCGTATTTTCAAAGCGGTAGCGCAGTCGATCACGCCAAGTTACTTCAGTATTCATGCACCGTAGTCCATTGTTTTTATTTAAAGTTTTTTCGAGACTTGTTGCTATTAAATGATGGGCTGTTAGCTAACCCTGCGCACAAAGCGTTAGTCAGCGGCAATCCAAACGCGCTTGAAGAAAATTCCAAGCGCATCACTTTTTAGATTGATAACTGTGCCGCCCGCATTGACCGAACTAGGCTGATGCACGCGCAGTTGTTGATAGCGGATCCCATCTAGATCAATGTAATTACGCAACGTTTGCAGCGAACCGTCTTTGCTCTTGTTAAGCCGATACTGTAGCGATGGCACGCGTTTTCTACCGACTGCCGAGCTAGATTCGCCACACGAATCAAAATCGAACTCATATTCAATCGCCTGTGCGTGCGCCTGCGGATAAAAGCAATTCGCCGCGCTAATGGCACAGCCGACGCACTGACCGGCGTCGCTGTATTCGAGCCAAGAAGCGCCAGATTTCGCCTGCGCGACCAGCGCCATTGAGCCATCTGCGCCCGCACCGGCGTCGACCACGCTCCAATCTCTGGGAATCATTAGCCAACCATAGCCGGTCAGGTGCACCCAACTCAGCGATCTTGCGTTGATATTGCGAGGCAAAACCGGAAGTTCTGCCAACCCACGATCATCGGGGCCAAGATCTAGCCCAGTTCGCGCATCCACCGAAAACGCCGGGATTTGCGTAGCTCCAGCTAAACGCGTGCCAATCGGCGTCACTTTTAGCTCCGCCGCGCGCTCTGCGTCAATGGGCGCGCCAGCATGCAGGGAGAAAGCTGCGACCAGTAAAAGTGCGGCCCAATAAAATATTGCGCAGTGAAACCCGGATGATTGCTTAGGTAAAATTGTCATAGCCCCACTGCTTTGAATTTAACGTTGTCCGAACCGCTACACCCAACTCCGCAGTCCTGAGCCCACAAATTCGTCATCCCAGCGTAGGCCGGGAACCATTTTAAAACCTGCGGCAATACTGCGCCGAACACCCGTTGTTCGAAAAGCCAATGGATCCCGGCCTGCGCCGCGATGACACTTGAAAGCTCCACGATCATTTTGCGCATCCGCCTAGGCAAGTAAAAACGCATCACGCGTCAAATTTTCCGGGCCCAAATCACTCCCAGTATCGGCTTTGCGCACCCGTACATCATCCTCAATGCGGATACCACCGTAATGCTTGAGTGCGTCGATTTCGCTCCAAGCGACTAAGCCCGCATGTTCGCTGGCCGCGAGTTCATCCAACAACATATCAATAAAATAAAGCCCAGGCTCGATCGTGATCACCTCATCGCCGACTAACTCGCGCGTGAGTCGCAAATATTTATGGCCGCCCGGCTTAGGCTCCAAGGTGCCGCGATCATCCTTGAAGTAACCGCCGACATCGTGCACTTGCAGGCCTAAATAATGCCCGATGCCGTGCGGGAAGAATTTGTGCGTCACGCCCGTTTCCAGCATCGCTTCCGGGCTCATATTGACCAGCTTAAAACCTTGCAAAATTTTGCCAATTTCCAAATGCGCCGCGATGTGGATATTGGAATTGGTATTTCCGACGCGCACCTGATCACACAGGCGCAGCTGGGCCGCGTCCATCGCCAGAATCAGATCGTTGAACATGCCGGTGTGGGTGGCGTAAGTGCGAGTGATGTCACTCGCATAGCCCAAATGGGATGCGCCTGCATCAATCAAAAAGCTTAAGTGCTGCAGCGGTTTATCGTGGCGCTGATGTTGGTAATGCAGCACCGCGCAGTGCTGATTCAACGCGACAATATTGCCGTAGGGCAGCTGCTTTTCCGTTTGCCCAGTCGCCAAAACATACGCCATGTGAATATCGTATTCGCTGCCCTGCGCGCGAAACACCGCTTCCGCGGCACGATGCCCGCGCACCGCGCGCGCTTGAGCGTGGCGCATCAGGGCCAGTTCGTATTCACTTTTGTAGGCGCGATAAAAGTGTAGATAAGTCAACAACACTTCCGGATTGTTGGGCGTAAAGCCTTTCAGGCAGGCGTCGTTCTCAGCCACCACCGCGATTTTTGGTCCCGGAGCAGGCAAATGTTGCGCGGCCTCAGAAACATCCTGGATCACGCGCACATCAAAATGCTCCAGCCAATAGCCGCTCGGCGCCGCCGGCGCCAGATGCCAATAGTCCGCTGGCTGGAAATACACCAAAATTGGTTTATGCCCTGGCGTGTAGCTAATCCAGCTATGTGGGTGATCCAGCGGCAGCCAGTGCTTAAAATGCGGATTGACCGCAAAGTTGTAAGGCCTGTCGTCCAAGAATTGATATCTCTCCGCGCCACTGGCAATCACCAAGGTATCGAACCCCGCGCGCTCCAGGGCAGCTGCAGCCACTTTTTGCAGCTGCTCGATGTGTAGCCGATAAAGATTTGCTAGTTCGCTCATAGCGCTATCCAAGACGATTTTTGTAGGGGTGAAATGTAGCGGGTTTGCAATGGGTTGGTGCGGTTCGTTGGTAAATACATCACTGAAAGAACCGCTTAAGGTAAGAAGATTTCATTGAAAGATCCGTTCGCCCTCAGCCCGTCGAAGGGCAGAGCCGCACATTGCATCACGAAGCCTTATGCATCACGAAGCCTTATGCATCACGAAGCCTTATGCATCACGAAGCCTTATGCATCACGAAGCTTGCCGCTACATGCTTCGACAGGCTCAGCACGAACGGTTTTCAGGAAGTTCGTTCGGCATCAATTCTTATCTGACGGAATAAATCTATCATTCTAGACTTGGCGCAATCTGGCGGAAAGTTAAATTGACCCTAGGCGCACCCACATACGCCATTTTTGGCAATGCATGCTGATAATTTTGCTGCGTACCGTCCGCCATTACTAACAGGCTGCCGGACGTTAGTAGCAGCTCAGCTTTGTCGGATAGGGTTTTATGCCGCAAACAAAACCGTCGAGGCGCACCTAGACTGACACTCGCGATCAATGGATTTGGGCCAAGCTCCGCTTCACTATCACTGTGCCAACCCATGCTATCGCTACCACTGCGGTAAAAATTCGCCAGCACGCAATTAAATGTGCCGATGCCTGTACTGGCTAAAACATCCCGAATTTCCGTTAAAGCTGGCGTCCACACTTTGGGCTCATAGCGCACCTTGGAATAACCGTAGCTGCAATGCGGATCACCATGCCAGCTAGATTGCCGAGGTGCCGGAATTTCACGGCCAAAAATGCACACGAAATGGGTTTCCCACGGCGTCGTCGCGATCAAATCGCGCAGCAACGCGGCTGCCTTCGCAGCATCAAAGAAGTGCGCGCAGTATTGAACATTGGCGTCTACCAGCGGAATTTTTTGGCTCAAATGCATCGTTTTCTACCGAATCTCTCTACCAACTAACTTTAGACGTCTAGACGCCGATACTGAACACCCCATACGCCAGCGTAGGCTACGATCTATCTCTTTATCGCGATAGAGAGATAAACTATAAATTACCTTGATTTACAAGCAATCGCCCATGTCTTTTGACGCAATTCTTGACCCAATTTTGACGCCGCGCTACACCCGGCCGCACTACACCCGGCCGCGCTACACCCGTTTGAGTGGACTC
>JBBQBR010000372.1:0-3690 GCA_038317875.1 Lysobacterales bacterium | reverse complement strand
CCGGGTTGCAAGGGCTGGGTCAATTTGTAAATCCGATAGCCCAAATCGATGTCATGCAAACCCAACACCGCACCCGCATCGGTTGCGTTGCCAAAATCCAGATGCGTCAATGACTTGTCATTCTGCATTTGAATATGCACTTCGGTCAGCGGCACAGCATGCGGATTGCGAATGCGATAGGTGCCGGTGGCAAGCATGGTTTGCGTTTCAGGGCGCAAATCAACATTGACGTCAATTGCAATGATTTTTGGCTGCGGTGTAGCCGCGAATTTTTTGAAATCTTTCTCGTAGCGCGCCTGTAAATCCAGCTGTTGGCTAGGCGAGCGAAAGCTATTGCGGATATTGGTGTTCCAAAAGATAAAGCTGCCCAGGGCTAGCGCGCTCAATGCACTTACGCCCAACGCCAGCCCTAAACCACCGCGTAGCCGCGCCTTGGCAAGCCGTGCACGCTCATTAAAGCTAGTCGAAGTGCCGCGCAGCCAAAACGCCGAAGCAAGCAGCAATAGGCACGTCAACACCAAAGCCCAGTAGCCCGCAAAATACAGCTTCGCCGTCAAAAAGTGCCCGTAGCCGTTCATATCCGAATAGGTTGCTTCCGGGCTAGCGCCATACTGATAAAGGTTATGGGTGAAATCCAGCGAACCAGCGACCAGCTGTAGGATCAGCACTAAGATCATCGCGGCATAGCCAATAAACTTATTATTCGCATAGACCTGCAGCGCCAGCGCCAGCCCCGCAATCAATACAAAATAAATGGCGCCTATGGCGATGCCCTTTAAATACAGCAGCGGCTCAAGATGAAAATAGCCCTTCGCGGCTTGAATCAGCATCCCGCTCAACGCGCCAAATATTTGAAAACACGCAACCACCAGTAGCAACGCGCCGAGCTTTGCTAATAATGGCGTCCAATTCGGCGTTGGCATCGCATCAATAACGTCACTGAGCTTGGCCTGACGTTCTTTCCAAACCAATTCACCCGCGTAAAACATCGCAATAATCAGCAGCAGCCAGCTATACGCATTGTTAAGCGCTTGCAGCATTCGCGAGGTAACCGGGTAAGTCGAGGTGTCATAAAGCGTTTGTGCAAACCACGCGGTCGGCACAAAGTTGAGCAAACCAAACAGCAGCATCACGATAAACGGCGCGCTTTTAAAAATGCCTAATGCGTCAAACTTGAGCTGGGCAAAGCATTGCTGCCATGCCACGCGGCTGCCAAAATTTGGCTGTGTAAAAGCAGCACTTGCCGCACTCACCTCAGTTGGCTTGGCATTAGCATCAGCCGCAACTACCAAATTGGGATTGCGCTTCGCTTTAAACCAGCCGCGCGCCGTACCTGCCCGCTCGGTTTTAAACAGCTTGAACGACAGGCCAGCGATGATCAGCGATAACACCGTCCACAAAGCTCGATTCGCCAGCAAATAGCCAGAAAGCGCCGGGATTAGCTGATTACGTTCCTCAGCCGACCAATAGCGCACTGTGCGGCTGAGCGCACGCATACCGAATGGGTCCGCCAAGGTGACTAACCAAACGTTGTCGAGATTGCTAATCAGGCCGGTGCCGATCACGTACAGCAATAAAAAACCTAAGATGCCGACATAAACCCACAGCACGCTGCGCGTGGTCACCGCTAGCAGCGCCAACAGCGCGCTGGTAAACACTACATTTGGAATTACCATCACACCAAAGCCAAACACGTACGGCATCAGGCGCACCGCGCCAAGCCGCACCGGCTCAATCCAGGGCATGAACTGCGCGATGAAAATAGCGCCCGCGATCACCAAATACACGACCAAACACGCGACGAGCGCGGCACAAAATCGGCCAATTAGAAAGTCATTTTTCTTAATCGGATTGGCAAACAGCAAATCGGAAGTACCCGCATCAAAATCGCGCAGCAGCGCACTGGATACAAAAATGCCGCAAATCAGCAGGCCAAGCAGCGTAAAAATCGTCAGAAATTGAATCACCACGATTGGCGCGTTGCGATAGACATTGCCAATCGCACCACCGACTTGAATGGCGTCCGTTGCCGCAGCGCCAAAACCCATCAAACCAAATAGCCCAGCGAGCAGCCACAACAGGGGCGAACGCAGCTGTTGACGCAGCTCGAAACTAAAAAATTCTCGAATCATGATCAGCCCTTAAACGGATAACGTGGCGGCTGCGTTCGCGCCCGATTGCGCATGCACGCGCAGACGCTGGAAATACACGTCCTCCAAATCCGGCTCAATCTGCACGAAGCCTGATTCCGGCTGGCCTTCGCTAAAAACGTGCAGCACCGGCTTGCCGCCAACTAGGCGCGTCGATAGCACATTCAAACGCGCCTGCAGCTCAGGCAAAGCCGCTTTGCTGACGACCGCACGCCACACACTCGCTTTCAGTGATTCAATCGCCGCATGGGGTTGCCCAGCTAGCAAAACCTGGCCTTTGTTGATAATCGCCATCTGTGGGCATAAATCGGTAACGTCTTCGACAATGTGGGTCGACAAAATCACGACTACCTGCTCGCCGATGTCCGCCAACAGATTAAGAAAACGATTGCGTTCCTCTGGATCTAAACCCGCGGTCGGTTCGTCCACAATCACTAACTTTGGCTGACCAATCAAGGCCTGCGCAATGCCAAAGCGCTGGCGCATGCCGCCGGAAAAGCCGCCCAAATGGCGTTTCCGCGCATCCCATAAATTGACTTTGTTGAGCAGCGCATCGACAACTTCCTTGCGCTGTGCACGTGCGGCAAAGCCTTTCAGTACCGCGAAATGATCGAGTAATGCCTCCGCGCTGACCTTGGGATACACGCCGAAGTCTTGTGGCAAATACCCCAACTGCCTGCGCACCGCATCTTTGTCGGTCAGCACGTTTAAGCCGGAAAAATCGATGCTGCCAGAATCGGCCTCCTGCAAAGTGGCGATCGTGCGCATTAACGATGATTTCCCGGCGCCATTGGGCCCCAGCAGGCCAAACATGCCGGCCGGAATATCCAAATCCACCTGATCCAGCGCGCGCACGCCATTACTGTAAGTTTTGCAGAGCCCGCGAATTCGCAGCATGGAATTGCCTCAATAAGTGAAAGTTGCTTCACGCTACCACCGCCAAGCAAAGCCTTCCACGTGTCTATCGTCATTTAGTGACTTATGGCTAAGATATTGGCGGGCGTTAACCGGAGGAACTTAGTCGTTGTGTCCCATTGCGCTGAGGCTAGATGAACTGTGATCAGATGCATTGTGGTCAATCTCGCTATGTAAAACGCGTCCGTCGGTGCCAGCAAGGCGCAGCTCGACGCGCTGCCCGCTGGAATCGATGGCCTCCGCTTCCCAGATGCCGCCTTCACGACCCAAATCGCGAACATCTCGATAGCTCGCAGACTCTAGACGCGCGGCAATCTCGATCAAAGTAAGCGAAGAATCGCTATTCCTGAAGATCTCGCCGATTTTAGGCTCGATATACAGCTCTTGCCAGCGTGTGTTGGCACTGCGCACCTCGGCCTCCCAAAGTCCCTCGCTAAATTCAAAGTCATAAATTCAAAGTCACGCACTTGCGTGTAACCTGCGGCATTGAGTGTTAGCGCCCACGACTCAATTTTGCCAGCGCGGAAAAACGCGTTCGCCACATCGGGATTGAACGGCAGCGAGGAATGTTTGCCCAGCAGGCGCGCCATCGTCCAGTGTGGCGGCAGCTGGCCGGTTCCAGATC
>JBBQBR010000371.1:0-3690 GCA_038317875.1 Lysobacterales bacterium | reverse complement strand
ATAGGAACGGGATATCAGGATTTTTGTCGGGGTTCTGGAAGCGCTTCGCAAGTTCGACCAGACCACGAGCAGCAAGCACACGTCGACCAATATCGGTAAATGCTTGATTCATCGTGTCCGTGCCGGATCTCGGCTTTTTATGCCCAGTCTCAGATTCGCTTTTGCTGTCGCGCAATCGCGTCCAGGGTGGATTGCCAATAACGATATCAAAGCTTTTGTCGAAAGTAGGCGAGACCTCTGGGCCAAGACTTCCTAGGGGAAATGCCTGCAGCCGTTCTGTCTGGTTACCTCCAAAATGGTAGAGCACTTCGCCGCGCAAGTTGCGCGGGAACTTAAGATCGCGCGGCGGGCGCGGGCTGGCGTTGAGTTCGATGGCTGTGATGTAAAGCGCGAGTGCGGCAAGGCGCAGCGCGGGCTCGCTGACGTCAAATCCGCGTACCTGACTATAAAGAATACTCTGGATCACTGACGTCTTAGGACGTTCGCCCCGATGCCATTGCTCCCGCACAAGCCGTCGGAAAACGAGCACGAGGAAAATACCCGCGCCGCACGAGCTATCGAGCACTTTTGCACTGGCTTTGTCCTTTGTCGCGGCAAAGGCTTCATCAACCATCAGCTCGGCTATGGTGCGTGGCGTGTAGTGGACGCTAGTGTCGCGCGCCAATTGTGGATCGGTACGGTGGCTAAAGCTTTCGTATACCTGACTCAACACGCCAACTGGAATGTGGGCGAAATCTAAGTCTCCCCAATCGAGTTCGGGTTGGAAAGCGCCGTCGCCGACGGCACTCCAACCGCGCAAAATCGCTTGAAGGTGGATAAATATAGTGGTGCCAACCAAATCCTCGGTGCGCTTAAAAAAAATAAGGTACGCAGCGGCGCGCGCTTCGCGGTTGTAAATGGCGATGGATTCGTCGATCAATGGTAAGAAATCGCCATTAAATGTCGCGTCAAGCCAAGCGGACGTTTGCGCAGCTTTCTCTGCTGTGGAGAAAGCGTCTTTAAGATCTCCTGCTGCAAGGCATATTTCGTCACGTTCATCTTCCCGAACGATTCGCCGATCGATTAGGAAGCGAAAGAAGAGTGCACGGCCGGTCATCGATAACACGGCCAACGCGTCCAACGTACCTTTGCCATGCAGTGGTACAAACTCATTCGTGGTTTGCGTGAGCAAATCAAAGATCTTTTGGAAGACGTAATCGGTTCCGCGCAGTCGGCGATTTTCTTCAAAAGTGCCATGCACCAGACTTTGAAAAAACATTGGCGCCGTGCAATCACTTTCGTTAATAATTTTGACCGCTGGTGCGTTGGGGGCCTCGTGAAACCCAATAGGGAAAATTTCAAGCGTACCAGCACGCACCACGCCTAGCCATGCCGGATCGCTGCGATTAGCCAGCTTGCGGCGCACGGCCACTAGCGAGTCAACATCGCTTTTTACATCGCCGCTGGCGTCGATCAGATAGAGCAAGGCAATGCCCTGATGCTCTGCGACCGCCGTGAGTGTCGGCGTATAATTGCCCTGTTTGGGCAATAGCGCTAAATAGTCTAGTTGGCTTGGGGCAGAAAGCTTTTCATCAAGCCGAATGACAGTCGTGCAACCGTAAGCCGCTAGGCGTTGAGCTAGCGGACGCGAATCATTATTGGAAGCTGCGGTAAGCATCAGGCAGTTCCTTGTAGTTGTGTGTTGTGGACTGGCTTAGTCATCCGCGAGCTTAGCGAATTGGTATCGTTGGCAGCAAGGTAAATCAGTTTGTAATTTATGCGAGCGCCACGCCATGCGACACAAAAAAAGCCGCTTTCGCGGCCTTTTTTTGATCATTAAGCGTTACTTAAACCCGCTCAATTAGCCCGGCAAAACCCATACCAGTCCCAATACACATACTAACCATGCCGTAGCGCAATTGTCGGCGCTGCAGCGCATGCACAATCGTGGCGGTACGGATCGCGCCGGTGGCACCGAGCGGGTGGCCGAGTGCAATTGCGCCGCCGAGTGGGTTGACGCGATCAGGATTTAGGCCGGAATCGCGCATCACGGCTAAGGCTTGCGCCGCGAACGCTTCATTGAGTTCAATCCAGTCGATGTCGTCGAGCTTGACGCCGGTTTGCTTGAGCAGTTTTGGAATCGCTTCTTTCGGGCCTATGCCCATGATTTCCGGTGCCACGCCCGCAACGCAGTGGCCGACCCAGCGTGCGAGTGGCTTTAAGTTCATTTCGCGCACGGCCTTTTCGGAGGCCAGCAGTACCGCGCCCGCGCCGTCGGACATTTGTGAGCTATTGCCTGCAGTGACGGAGCCATCGCTGCGAAATGCTGGCCTTAGTTTCAGTAAGCCTTCCACGGTAGTGTCTTTGCGTGGGCCTTCGTCGGTGCTGAGCACGCGGCTGTCGGTGATGATTTTGCCGCTGGCTACATCTGGGTAATGATCGTCAAGCGCAAATGGGGAGATTTCGCTGGTGAACTCGCCCGCTGCAATGGCTGCCATCGCTTTGACGTGTGAGTTATAGGAAAACTCGTCTTGATCTTGTCGGCTGACTTTCCAGCGATCAGCCACTTTTTCGGCGGTAATGCCCATGCCGTAGGCAATGGCGATGTTTTCGTTGGTAAAAATGGCGGGATTAAACGCCGGTTTGGCACCCATCATCGGGATCATCGACATGCTTTCGGCACCGCCAGCCAGCATCAAATCGGCATCGCCTAAACGAATGCGGTCTGCGGCTAGGCCGATTGCTTGGCTACCGGACGCGCAAAAGCGGTTGATCGTCATCGCGCTAACCGTGTCGGGTAGGCCCGCCAGCAGCACCGCGATGCGCGCCATATTCATGCCTTGCTCGCCTTCGGGCATCGCGCAACCAATAATGGCGTCGTCAATGTGTTTTGGATCGACGCCGGTTTGCTTGATCAAATTGCGAATGCAGTGCGCCAGCAAGTCGTCCGAGCGCGTGTTGCGAAACATGCCGCGTGGTGCTTTGCCAACGGCGGTGCGGGTTGCGGCGACGATGTAGGCGTCTTGGATTTGTTTAGACATAATTAGTTTCCTTATGAGGCGAGGTCAAGACGTGTTTCTAGTCGTTCGATGCGGGTACCCAATTCATCCAGACGTGCGCTAGCGCGCGTGCTGTCCATCGAGTTTGCAGATTGATGCATCTCCAAACTAGACAGACGCATCGACACGTCCCGAAATCCTTGTCGAATTTCTTCCCGCTGCGCTTTTACATCGTTGCGCAAGGCTCGCAATTGTTCTGAGACTATATTTTCCACGTTGTCAGTCATTTTGGCGTGCTCAGTTACGCAGCGGTTTGCCGGTGTTGAGGGTGTGCGCGATGCGCTCCAGCGTTTTTTGCTGTTTGCATAAAGCAATGAAATTGTTGCGCTCAACGGTCAGCAACCAGGTTTCATCAACCAAACTGCCGCGTTCAATTTCACCGCCACACAGTGCCGTGGCAATGCGGGTAGCGACTTCAACATCATGCTTACTGGCGTAATGGCCTTCCAGCATATTCACTAGGCTGGCTTTGAAAGTAGCGATACCGACATCACCGGCAACCGGCACCGCTTTCGGCGGCATTGGCGCGCGATAACCAGCCGCTGCTAGACCTAATGCGACTTCCTTAGCGACGTAAAGTAGTTCGTAACTATTAAATACAACCGTGTCGGCTTGGCGCATCAGTTTAAGTTCTTTCGCATCAATTGCGCTG
>JBBQBR010000370.1:0-3705 GCA_038317875.1 Lysobacterales bacterium | reverse complement strand
AAACCGAAGCCCAGCTCTGGATCAATCTGCAGCCCGCTATCGGTCAAATCTGGCGATAGTTTCCACACTACCCAACACAGGAAAAACGCCACACCCGCCGCAAAAGTGGCTAACAGCGCGGTTTCTAACAGCACCACCCGTGCCAATTCCCGGCGCGATGCGCCCAACGCGTCCATCACCGCAAACGCCGCTGCGCGCTGACGGCCCCGCGTCAGCACCAAGTGTGCCGCGTTCGTGGCTGCGACCAGCAAAACCAGCAAACTAAGCCCGGCTAAGGCAAATAGCGGCACCCGCACGTCGCCGCGCAGCGCTTGCTCAAACGAATCAGTCGCAAGCGCCCAGTCCCGCACTGGCGCACCCAATTGTTCGGCTAGCTTCGCATGCGCGGCGTTTAAGGCCTTTTGCGCTGAATCAGCATCAATCCCGGTCGGCGTGCGCAGCACACCTTCCAAAAAGCGCGCATTGAGATAGCCCGCACTTTGTTCACGCATGGCAGCCCAATCAATCGCTTTAAAATAGCTCACGTCCCGTCCGGGGTAGGCCAAGGTTTTCGGCGCAACGCCCACAATCACGCTGTTGCCGCCCTCCTCTTTAAAGTCTTTGCCGATAATATTGGGGTCGCTATTAAAGTATTTGCGCCAGACAAACTCAGCGATGACGACATTTTTACTGGTGCCGTCCGAATCGATAAGCCCGCGCCCCAACAGCGGACGTATACCCACCACTTCAAAAAAATTGGCCGCGACCGCTATAGTCGTCACTGCTTCCGGTCGCTCGCCGCCGGTGTAGGTGGTGCCGTTCCAAAAGAAACTGGTCAGGCTGTAGCCCGGCGGCAAAAGCGCTGGCACCTGCTCGGCTTCAGCACTGGATAGCCCACTGATTTGGCCATCGCGCACAGCGCTCAGAACTGAAAGTGCAGCCGCATCGCGATACGGCAATGGTGCCAATACCGCATGCCACAAAACCGCCCACATCAGCAGCGTTACCGCCAAGCCCAGGCCTAGGGTCAACATCACGCTGAGCGAAAAGCGTGGCGCGCGCATCAGGCTACGAAAAGTTTGCATCAAGCGCATATCGGGCTCGGTTTAAGTTGCTCGGAATGTGCTTGATGCAAAAGGCTTGCCAAAGGTAAGTGCTGGCAATACTGGAACATCGAATGAGTTCCGGATCAGATTCGGGAATTTATCCGCATGCTTTCGCCAATATTGAACATGGCTTCAAAGTTTTAAAACACACTCAAACCCGTGCGCTCAACAAATAACTTCAGCGCTTCCACGCCCACACAAGAATTGCCCGAGGCTTCCAATTCGGGCGAAAACACAGCACTGGTCAATTTCCCTGGCACCACTGCAACAATGCCGCCGCCCACGCCACTTTTCGCGGGTAAGCCGACTTGATAGGCAAATTCGCCGACTGCATCGTAAAGCCCGCAAGTCAACATCAGCGCGTTGATGCGCCGGGTTTGCAGCGGGCTGACAATTACTTCCAAATTCGCTGGGTTGACGCCCCTGTTGGCCAAAAATAGCGCGGCTTTGGCAAGTTCGGCTGTGGTCATGGCGATTGCGCATTGATGAAAGTAGGCGTCCAGCACGTCTTCGACTTTGCCTTCTAACACGCCAAAGCTTTTCATAAAATGCGCCAATGCAGCGTTGCGATGCCCAGTTTGCGCTTCACTTTTCGCCACCGCGTAGTCAAACTGCACCGCGCGCCCACATAAGTCGCTCATGAAACGTAGCAGCTTTCCGCGCGCGTTTGCGGAGTGCGCCGTCAGTTGATCCGCCACCGCCAGTGCACCGGCATTGATAAACGGGTTGCGCGGCACGCCGTGCTCGTGTTCGAGCTGAATCAGCGAGTTAAATTTATTGCCGGACGGTTCGCGCCCGACGTGTTCCCACAGGCTTTCACCGATATCGCGCAGGGCCAGCGCCAGCGTAAAAATCTTGCTGACGCTTTGAATGGAAAACGGCCGATGCGCATCGCCCGCGTGCACCTGCACACCGTCAACGGTGGCTAAACTGATGCCAAACAGCTTCGGATTGACGTTCGCTAACGCCGGAATATAAGTGGCGACTTTGCCGCGTCCAAAAGCGACTTGCGCATCCCGATGGATGCCATCAAGTAGCGCCTGCCAATCGGTGGTTTGGTGCTCGGGCAATATTTCTTTAGCCATTTAACCCTTTTTCATAGAAACACTCAGTTGTCCGCACCAGATGGCGAGGATGGACAACTGAGTTTATCGGTAAAACTACTATCGGCGCGCTGGCATAAAGTTGCTTTTTCTCAGTAGCGCCGCAGATACCAAGGCGACGAGTATGACGATCGGCGCAATTTCACTTAGGGAAGTTAGCAGGCGAAACCAAAGGTTTGCGTACTGTTGTTTAAACCCATAGAGTTCAGCTGAAATTTTACTTAATTGCGCCGCAGCCAAGCCTTCACTTTGTTTTTGCACTAAATAGCTTTTGATGTATTCATCCATAAAACGGTAGTCAGTCATATACATATAAACTTCCCAGCCGAATACATAAAATAGCGAGCTTACGAACGCAATGCCCAAGCCTAAATAGAGCGCTGTCCAAAATGCAATTGCGCCACCTAACTCAATATCGCGATAGCGCTTGACCCCGACAAATACCACGCTCAAAGCCACCAACATCGATAGGTAGCCGACAATCATACCGATGGCACCGCCGTGCGTGCTGAGTGTCATAGTAAGTGCTAGGCTCAATACCAATATAACGCCACCGATCGAGCCAAAAATCCAAATTATTCTTATCATTGTTTACTCCTCCATTTGTCGTTGAGGAACCCAAGTTGCGGGAATATAGCTGGCTATTCAATCGCCCATTGGGGTGATTTGGCATAATTTGGTGCGATCCGTCTATTTTGGTGAGGGCTCGAAATCGCCTAGCCGTTGCACCAGATTGACCGGCATCAGGGTAAGAGTGCCAATTCACGCGCTTTCTGTAAAGCCTGCGTACGGCTCGCAACACTCAGCTTTTGGTACAAATTTCCAATGTGGGTTTTGACAGTATTTGGAGATATGTCTAGTTGCCGAGCAATTACTTTATTTGCACAGCCTTGCGCGATGAGTGTTAGCACTTCATATTCGCGCACGCTAATCCCGAGTGAATTCATAGCAGCTTGATTGAACGCGAATTCGGACACCGCTCGAGACGGAGTTAACCGGTTTCCAAGCCAAATTCCCAATGCCGTAAAAATAACCGCAATGCACACGATATAAAACTCCGTCGAGTGCATCCGCATGGCGTGGCGGAAATCCAACCATTCAAGCAGAAAAGCGATGCTCGCAATGGATAGGCCATAAATCAGGGTATGCTTTATCATGCTGGTTATTACAGCACGTTATTTCGTCAGCGCTCAACAAAAAAATGATCCAGTCCGCCTCAGTACTTTAATGAAATGCCGTCCACCAAACTTAAATAGCGGTCAACTACCGCGTTAATTCACAGCGAGTCTATGTACACTTTTGCCAGCGCTTCCATGCCGCGTAAATCCTCGGCATCGAAGCGATTGATGGTTGGGGAATCGACATCCCACACGCCAATCAATGCGTTGTTTTCAATGAGTGGCACCACAATTTCCGAATTGCTGGCGCTATCGCAAGCGATATGCCCAGCGAAAGCGTGGACGTCTGGCACCAGCTGGGATTGGCGCATTGCCGCAGCGGTGCCACAAACGCCTTTG
>JBBQBR010000369.1:0-3718 GCA_038317875.1 Lysobacterales bacterium | reverse complement strand
GGGCGCAGCAACGAGCCGACGCCGATGTATAACGACGTTGACCGGGCTTCTGGGACACAAGTGCGGAGTCAATTGCCGCTTACTCAAGCGATTGCGGCGCAAGGTCTGCACTCGATTGCGATCCAGGGAAACGTGTACGCTGTGGTTACCGACTTGGAAACGGCGCAGTCCGCAGCGGGCGTTGAGGTTGAATTATTGGACGTATCCGTTGACTTGCAAAGCGCGCGGGCACAGCTACTTGCGACGGCAAAAACCAACGCCGAGGGGATTGCTCAATTCCGCAATCCTGCCGGATCCGCTGGCGCCCTGAGGTACTCGAACTTGGTGCTGCGTGCGCATGCAGGCAAGAATGTTACGGTACTGCCTTTCGCCGTTGCAGGTGTGGGCCTGGAGCGGTCGCGGCAAAGCCGAGCTGATCGGTGGGGACTGCATGGCCAAATTTATGGACAGAAGTCGCAACAATATTGCGTGAGCCATTTTGTCACCGAAAAAATGCGCTACCGCTTGGGCGAAACGGTGCGCTTTCAAGTGTTTGTCCGACAATCCAACGGAGGCAACTTAGCGCAAGCGGCAAGTGTCGAGCGCATTAAGGTGACCGCGAATGCCTGGCAGCGCGCGCCTTTGGCTGAATTGGACTTGGCGTTAGATAACTTCGGCAGCGCAGTCGGTGAGTTTGTATTAACGGGGCCGAAGTTGCCGCCGGTAATAGACATCACTACTGACTGCGGGGGGACTGCGCGCATTCGCGTGCAGGAACTAGACGCACCGATCCAGATGCAGCTTAGTCTCAGCGATCGCGACCTCGCCTTCGGGCAAAGCAACCGTCTTCGCATTCAAGCGACTGGCACGGGTTTGCCGCAGTTTGTTAACGCTAAGGCGGAAGTCATGATTGAGCAGCGTTTTGGCAATCCGCTGAACGAACATTTTCCCGGCTTCACCTTCGACGGCGATGCCTTTAAGCCCATCCAGCCCTATACCGATCTACCCGCTGATTGTTATCGGGATGATGTGAACACAGGTGCGCGCGTTTACTTTGGTCAACTTGATCGCGATGGCGCGGCCACTACAGCGTTTGAAATACCAAAATTCCCGTGTGACTTTGGCGAGCTGCATTTGCACGCGGAACTTGATTTAGGGGCTAGCGAACCAGTTTTCAGCAGCACCCAAACCTTGACGTTGGGCAAATTTACCCGCTATCTCGGCATCCAAGCGCCACGGCTGTTGAGCGCTGAGTTTCTCAAGTCTGGGCAAGCGATACAGGTGCGCGCTGCGGCAGTCAATTTTAGCGATATGCGTTTAACCAATGCCAAGCTCAAGCTGCACCTGCAGCAAAACGTGGCGGGCAATTGGCGGGATCTAGCTGAGTGCGCATTGACCGGCGACACCCAGGATTCCTGCACGCTGGCTGTTGCAAAACAATTGCGAAGCGCTCAGTTACCTGATGCGATTTCATCGGGGCCAACGTTTCGATGGTTGGCGCAAGCGGATGGCTATCCGGATCTTATTCGTTGGGTTTATCTGCGCGACTTTGGCGTATTGCAACAGGCTAGAGCGGAAATCTATGGGTCGCAGACGGTAAAGCAGGGCGAACTATTGAGCTATCGGATCAAACAGCCTTTTGAACACGCGCGTGCGCTGTTGAGCTTGGAATCAGACGGCATCTTGCACCAGCAATGGTTTGCGCTCAATGCGCGTGAAAGCGAAATCACTTTGCCGACGCAAGCCGAATGGCATTCCTGCTTTGCCGCCAGCGTGCTGATTGTTCCCATCCAGACCGCAGGCGCGCCGCTGCTGCCCAGTGCGGCAGCGCAAACGCATACCTGTATAACGCCGCAAACCGCGACTCTGGTGCGTGGTGCGCTTGCATTTGCGAAAAACAAACACGGCACGACTGCCGCGTTGACGCTGCACTCGCTCTCCAACGTGCCCCTGACACTGCGCGTCAATGCCTTGGACGCCGCACTGGTCAGTTTGGATCCAGATCTTGAGGCGCTGCGTGCGATTGAAGGTCCAGGCTGGTTGGGTGAAAAATACTTGGGCGCGACCGGTGAAAGTTTCAGCCTTTTGACGCTTGCGCTGCCTGAGCACCGCTGGCTGCCGGGTGCAATTGCGCTCGATTCCGTGACCGACAAGCTTGGGCAGTTTTTGCGCGCACAAGCAACGCTTGACGCCCAGCGCTTTCCCAACACCGACCGCAAACTCGAAACGCGCATCGCACCCGAATATCGGTTCCCAACTTTTGATGAGCAGCTGGACGATCAGGAACTGGGCCGCTCATGGCGCAGTGGCGCGCCTTGGGAAAATATAAGAACGCTGAGTGATCGAATTCGGGCGCGCGATGTGTTTGTAGCGCATCAGGCCGGCCGCGGCGCACGTTCTGCCAATGGCGAAAGCGTGCTCTGGCGAAGTGTGCTGCTTAAGCCCGGTGCAACACAAACGCTCAGCGTTCACCTGCCTGAGAATCGCTCCGGTTGGCGTTTTGAGGTCCTCGCCGCCGATGCCGAGGGTGGCTTTCAGCGCCTGTTGCTCGATGCGCCGTCTGGCAAGTCCGAATGAGGAGAGCCGCAGGCTCGTTACAAACTCAGCCGATCCCCAAGCTGTCGGTCATGCACACCCGCTAGCGTCAATTGCGCGATGATGGCGCCGCACAACGCCGAAAACATATCCCACTGCGTGTCCCAAATATCGCCTTGGGTGGCCAGATAGGCGTCGGCGTCGCCGCCAAGCAAAACCGCCGCCCACCATTCAATGAATTCAAAAAAGGCGCTGAAGCTTAAAGTTGCCGCGCATACCAAGTAAAACAGCCAGCCGCCACGCTGCAATGGCGTGCGCCGCAGCAATAATTCGCGCGCCAGAATGGCGGGGATAAACCCTTGGGCAAGATGCCCGAGCCGGTCATAGTTATTACGCTGTAAATCAAAAACCGTTCGCGCCCAATCACCGAGCGGGGTAAGCGCATAGGTGTATTTACCACCATAGATTAAAATGACGCAGTGAATCGCAATCAGCCAGTACAGAAGGCGCGTAAGTGGAAATCGCCGGTGCGTAACGATCAACAGTGGATACGCAGCCAGCACCCAAATGACTTCCATAAACCACGTCAACCGATCATTGGGTGCAATCGCAGACCAAACTAGAACCGCAGCCACGCCAATAAGCAATGCCCATGCCTCCTTAGTCGAAGGTGAAGTTATGGATGAATATGATGCGGCTGTAGTCGTGGCGTTATGCATGGATGAAGGCCTTTTTGTAGATACTAAACCTAAATAAAGGAGCTGACGGTTAAAAATGCCAGCGTTTTTAAACCGATCTCGGCATGTACACAAACTGCGCAACTGCCGCAAAGCGTTTTGCAAGCAGTGTATGCGTAATCTGGAACATCAAAAGCCACCGTTCCGGTGTATGGGAAGCCAACAATCCAGACGACGGGAGGCCCCGTATCGCCGTTAAAAATATCGCAATCTTCGGCCGATAGACTGTTTGAGGTGCATACCGGCTGGTATGGCTGATCCGTAAACGCGACTCAGACACGGGATGGGGCGCGTTTGGCTTTTACGTTTGCGGTTAAATGCAGAGTGTTTGAGGTGCATACCGGCTGGTATGGCTGATCCGTAAACGCGACTCAGACACGGGGTGGGGCGCGTTTGGCTTTTACGTTTGCGGTTAAATGCAGAGTGTTTGAGGTGCATACCGGCTGGTAGGGCTGATCCGTAAACGC
>JBBQBR010000368.1:0-3734 GCA_038317875.1 Lysobacterales bacterium | reverse complement strand
GGTTAGACACGATGAAAGCCATCCGCATTCACGCCTACGGCGGCCCTGAGCTGATGCAATTCGAAGACGCGCCGGTGCCTCAATGCGGCGCGGGCGACCTGCTGGTGCGCGTGGTTGCGGCCGGCGTCAACCCGATCGATTGGAAATTGCGCTCAGGCGCGATGGCCGCACAGATACCCAAGAGTTTTCCGATTACGCTCGGCTCAGATGCTGCGGGTATCGTCACTGCAGTCGGCGGCTCGGTGGCGGGCTTCGATGTCGGCGATGAGGTTTTTTTCTACGCCGAGTTTGCGCGCGGTGGCACGTATGCCGAATATGTATCCGTGGACGCGAGCCAAGTCGCAAAGAAACCCCGCACGGTTTCGTTTGTAACCGCAGCGGCCTTGCCCACGCCGGGCCAAGCTGCGTGGACCGCTTTGATCGAGATTGGCCAGCTAAAACGCGGCATGCGTGTGCTGATTCACGGTGGTGCCGGTGCGCTCGGCACGGTCGCCGTGCAACTGGCCAAGGAGTATGGCGCGCATGTCATTGCCACCGCCAGCGGCGACGGCTTGGCGTTGGTGCAAAGCTTGGGTGCCGACGAGGTGATCGACTACCGTGCGCAGCGCTTCGAACAAGTCGCCCATGACATCGACATCGTACTCGACACGTTGGGCGGGCCGACGCAGGAAGCGTCCTGGGCCACTTTGCGTCAAGGCGGCTTGCTCGTTGCGACCGCGATGCCGCCGCGGCCCGAGCGTGCCGCCGCAGCGGGCGTGCGCGCCGCTTTTGTCTTTACACCGCCGCGCGGCAGCGTGCTGGCACAGCTAGCTGAGCGCGTCGATGACGGGCGCTTGCGCATCATCGTCGGCCAGGAGTTCGCGCTGGCCGATGCGGCCGACGCACATCGCTTAGGTGAAAGTGGCAAAGCGCGAGGAAAGATGATTCTTCGCGTTGGCGCTTGAACCGGCACCGCGCCAACCCCCAGACTTGAAAAGCCATTTGCAAGCCGCTCAACAACTCTCGACAACCATCCAGGAAACACTATGACTTCCAAGACATCTGTCCTATCCGTCGGCCTGCAGCCACAGCTGATCAATTTCGCCGATCCGGCCTACGCGGCCTATCCAGGCATGACCGCCGAGAAGGTGCAAGGCGGCCTGGACAAGGACATTGCCGCACTGAACGCGCTGGGTTACGACGCAAGACTGTGCCTTACCGATTTTGGCGAAACCGCAGAGGCGGTGATCCGCGCCACTCTGCAGCAAAAACGCTACGACTGCGTGGTTATCGGTGCGGGCTTGCGCACCATCGATAAAAACTTTCTACTGTTTGAAAAAGTGCTCAACGTGGTGCATGAATACGCCCCACAGGCACGCATCTGTTTCAACACCGGGCCATTCGACACCGCACAGGCGGTGCAGCGCTGGTGCCCGGCTGCCTGAGCATCGCCTTGCATGCGCCTACCCATCGAGCGCGCTAGCCTTGCCACATTTATTCACCAAGATTGCGGTGCCGAACCTTTGCGCCGCTTAATCATTTCCGGGGTATGGCATGCACGGCTTGGTTTGGCGCGCGCTGGAATCAGTCGCGATTCTTCTGATCGCTAGATTTAAAGCGCGTGACGTCGCTACTGCGCAGCGCATCGTGCTTGGTTTTTCGCCCGGCAACGCGCTTGCGCCACATCAAAAAGCTGCTGCGCTGCATGTGGCTGCGCATCAGCTGAATAACCTGCGGTTCGCTCAGGCCAAACTGGCGCTGGATCGCCTCGAAACTAGTGCGGTCTTCCCACGCCATGCCAATGATGCGGTCAATGCTGGCGTCATCTAGCGGCGCGAAGAGCTTGGGTGTTTTAGAATTTTTAATCATGCAGCACCGCCGGGTAAGCGCCGCATCATCTACGCGCCGATGTCAGAAAACAAGGCAAGAACATGCCAAGAACAGGCCAATAAAAGGCAACTCACCCAAGCGCGAGCGCGGTCAACATGGCATCCTGGCGCAGCACTGAAAACTGCAACCCTCCGACTCCAAACCAAATCCAGCCTCGCGATGAGTAATACCCAATCACCTTACTACGGCCGCCAAGCGGTGCTTGCCACCATGCACCAAAAGCAGGCCGCGCTCGGCCCGGTACTTCTAGATATGCTCGGGTTGAACCTGCTGAGCGGCACCAACATCGACACCGATCAGCTGGGCACCTTCGCTGGCGAGATCGCGCGCAAGGGCAGCATGCGCGAAGTCGCAGTCGCGAAGGCCCGCCTAGGCATGCAGGCGACCGGCCTAAATTTAGGTTTAGCCAGCGAAGGCAGCTTCGGCCCGCACCCGTTCATACCCTTCATGCCCGGCGGCATCGAATTGCTGACGTTTGTCGATGACGAACGCGGTTTAATACTGCACGAAACATTGGTTGTGGACGAAACCAATTTCGGTGATTGCGTGGTAGCACCCGGGCAAGCGTTCGATAAATTCTTGCGCCGCGCTCAGTTTCCGAGCCACGCACTGATTGTGCGGCCCAATGCGCTAGCCAAGGATGCGGCGCAGTCGCTGGCGCTAGTCAAAGGCATCACCGATCACAGCGCGCTGATACAAGCCATTGCCGACGCGGCGCGCCAATCTAGAGACGGCAAAGCCCGCATCGAAAGCGACATGCGGGCGCACCTCAATCCGACCCGGATGCGCTCGCTGGCACAGCTTGCCACGCAGCTCGCGCGGCGCTTGAACAGCGTATGCCCAGCCTGCGCTTGCCCAGGCTGGGGCAAAGTCGACGCGCGGCCTGGGCTGCCGTGCGAGGCCTGCGGTATGCCGACCGAGATGGTGCTCAGCGAGGTTTTCGGCTGCCTGCGCTGCGCGCATCATGAAACGCGGCCCCGCAGCGATGGTTTGCGGCAAACCGGGCCTGAGCATTGCCCTTATTGCAATCCTTGAGGCGTTGGCGAAGGGCTAAGCTTGCCCATGGTGCGCGGTCAATGCATAGGGTTTTTTGTGCCCTGCATAAATAAATTAGCCGCCTGCAGCGCTGAATCCAATCACAATTGCGCCCACACCAATTCGTCCTTAAAAGGAAACAGTATGCATAAAGGGTCTTGCCTTTGCGGCGCGGTTAGCTTTGTGGTGGCTGCGGAACTAGGTGGTGATTTAGGTGCTCCTGACGCTTGCCACTGCAGCCAGTGCCGCAAGCAATCCGGGCACTATTTTTTGTCGGTCAATGTCGCGCGCGCGGCCCTAACGGTGCAGGGCGCAGATAAAGTCGTCTGGTATCAATCCTCAGAAAAAGTGCGTCGGGGTTTTTGCGGCGTTTGCGGCTCTACTTTGTTTTGGGACCCAATTTTCGGGGACTCGACGTCGATTGCCATGGGCACTTTCGATACGCCAACCGGCGTCAAATTGGCGATGCACATTCATGTTGCCAGCAAAGGTGATTACTACGACCTTGTGGATGGTTTACCGCAACATTCTAATTGAGTTGACACTGTCCGTATCGCTACAGCGCTGTGCAGCTCTGTACAATTTCCCGGTCTTGGTGCTGGCAAAATTTGCGCCTAGAATATGGTGCTAAGCAACTGATTTTAAAATGTTTTTAGAAGTTTTTAGCGGGTTGGCACAGGCCTTGCAAAGTCGGTGACTTCTACCGACACATTTGCAATATCCATGGATCAAGCACTCAGCCCAGAATCTGTCCGCGCCGGTACGCGTAACAAACTCGTGATCGCGTCGGCTTTGGTGCTGTTGTTTTGCGCCGGTGTTTGGGGTTTAAA
>JBBQBR010000367.1:0-3735 GCA_038317875.1 Lysobacterales bacterium | reverse complement strand
TCGCCAGTCCGTCATTGTTCGCATCGCGGCCTAGGTATAAATCCAGATCGCGCCCGGATCCGCTGGCCGTGCTGGCCCAAAACTGCCCGCCGGCATTATTAATCGTGACCAAGCGCAGTGCTGTGCCACCGCCTGCGGTATCAAATGGATCGCTCGCGGTGGTGTCGCCGACCAGTGCGGTCGCCTCCATCGTCACTTTCGCAAACTCTGATAGCTGTCCGCTAGGGCGCGGCAAGGCAATCAGTCCGCTTAATTGTGTCTGCAGCTGGCCGCGTTCGGAATTGACATCGAATCTCAACTCGTCCGGGACGTTACCCGGATCGGCGCGTACGCTAAGCGGCAAGCGCAGGTTATTAGACCCTGGGGCAGCTAGCTCTACCGTGCCGCTCATCTCCCTACCAGCGAATAATGGATTGCTCACGTCGACATCAAAATTTAGGATTTGGCTTTCGCCAGCACCAATGGAAAATTGCGCGGGGCGCATGCTCACGCTCAAGCCCGGCGTGGCAAGTATCAGCGAGGCGCTCCAGGTGCTACGCCCCAACATATCAGCGCTGGCTTTGACCGTGCGCGCGAAAGTGCAGCGGCCTTTGCAGCTATTTGAGAGCATCGACGGTAGGTTTAGGGCGCTGGGATTTGCCGCGCCTAAGCGCAATTCCGCGTTATTGAGCGGGAAATAAAGTCGGATTTGATCCGCGACATTAGCCTGCAAGCGACCGCCACCGGTTTGCGCGATACTGGCTGCACTCGTGCTGCCGGCTTCGCGAACAACGCCCGGCAATGCGCTGGTGCGCACCGCGCTTTCGATCTCGTCCACGCCCCAATTTGGATGCAGCGCACGCAATAATGCCAAAGTGCCCGCCACGTGGGGCGCTGCCATTGACGTTCCGGTCAGCGACTGGATGCCGGTGCCTAAATCGGCGGCCAAAATATCGGTGCCGGGTGCGGCAAGATCGGGCTTCATAATTCCGGCGGCAACTGGCCCACGTGAGGAAGAACTATTCAGCACATCGCCAAGCCTCGGTGCCGACATCGTGCCGCTGATGCCACCGCGCGCATTGGTCGATGCGAGCAGCCAATTGCGCAATAGTACGCCATCAATTTGGCCCAAGTGCACCGTAGGCAGGTAGTGCGCATCGGCGACGATGCTTTCCCCTTCCAGCACCGTATTAATCAAGATCATGCCGCCTGCACCCCCTGCACGCACATTAAAGCTTTTCTCAAGCCGCGCATGCGTGCCGCGCTGGCAAACCACAATTTGGCCATTGAAAGTGCCCTGCGCAAAAGGGTTTGAAACGCCCGCCGGTGTGCTGTCTTGGCTACACAAGCGGCTGCCAAAGGATTCACCCAGCACAATCGGCCTATCGCTCAGCCCTGCGCTAATCCCTACACCCTCAAAAACTAGTTTAGGCGCTGGAAAGCTGCCGCTTAAGCCGTTAAGAGTATTGAGCAGCATACGGTCATGGCTGATGTTCGCGACGGCTAATACCCAAGGCGCGTTGGCTGGGGAAAGCACCGAACCAGGTGCCGGGCCAGCATTTCCTGCAGACACCGAAAATACCAGGCCGGCTGCTCTAGCATTAAACATGGCACGCAAATCGGTAGCCGAATTTAAATTCAAAGCTGCAAAAGGGTCGCGCGCAATACCACCGATGGAATAATTAACGACCTGCACACCATCCACAGTGGCTTGCTCAAGGGCATTGAGCAGATCCTTGCCTAGACAGGTGGGCGGCGCATTGGGTACTGTTTTGCATGCCTTGTAAGAAATTACGTTGGCGCGCGGCGCAACACCGCTGATGGCTACGGGGAAGGTACTCGTCGGTGCGGTTATGGGGCCAGCGAACGGATTGCCGATCGCGGTGGATGCCACATGCGTGCCGTGGCCATCCAAATCGCTATCGTCTTTACTGCCGTCATCGGTGAAATCGTAGAGCCCGATCAGCTTATTCGAACAACGCGCAGTCGCGGTGGTGTTGCACAAGCCGAACCGAACTCCGCGCGGATTCGCGTGCGGGTAGCCATCGCTTGCGGTGGCGGCAAAACTTGGGTGGCTGGTATTGATGCCGGAATCAATGATGCCGACCACGACACCCGCGCCGCGATTGCCGCTTTGCGCCGCAGTCGCTGCCCACAGCGCTTGCGCACCAATAAATGCCGGGCCGGTATCGGTTTGCAATGTGCGGATAAATTCAGCTTCAACGCTGGCAATGCCGGGCTGATTTGCCAACACTTCAGCAGCTTTAGGCGTTAGCGTCAGCGCGACCGCGTTGTTCGTCCAGATCAGGCGCACGCTCGGGTTGAGTTCCATTTTTAGCGCCTGTGCAGCCATTGCCAAATGCAGGTTTTGCACGTTGCTGGCTTTCGCCGCGTTTGCTGATTTTGCCTGTGCCCCGGCCTTCAAGGCATTGGCGTTCACTTCCAAAAGTGCGGGCTCAGTAAAGCTAACGATATACGTGCGTGGCGTGTTGCCGTCGCGACTATCAGAGGGTGGCGATGCACTGATCAGCGTGCTAGTGAGTGCGATCACGATTAGGCTAGGCATGTAGGGTCCAAAGTCACGAATTGAATTCCAGTGCGCGCAATACGAAGCGCTGGAGAATATTAGTCGCATCGCCTTGATTTTTCGTGAATTCAGGGCTTTAGTCGTTTTGCTCGGTGGTTTGGGCTTAGCAAACAACTTTCAAAATGAAATGCGTGCGCCTGTGGCGCGCAATTGCGAAGTTTTTCTTGAATAATTCGCATTGACGCTATCTAAACAAGCCGGTCACAATTGCCTCTAACGCCACCTGCATCCAATTTGGTCGGGCAGGCAAATCGCAGGTAAATCTCTAGTGAACCGACAACTAGATACCAACCTTTAGGTCGTATGTTGAATATATAAAAGGGGCATCTTAAATCTAAGTTCGATTTCCAGATACTTGCTCGGAGTGCGTTGAGTTGATTTAAGCTGGGTTTATTCGATATACAACTCTCCACGGCGAAGTCGACCAGCCGGAGCATTCGTCGCTAGCTTCATTGCATGCCCGCGCCCGAACTTTGATGCATTGAACCGGAACCTCGCTGTTTGGTGCAATCATATATGAATACTGTGTACTAGATGGTGCCAACGTCACAGCTAAAAAATAAGGAGTACCAACGCATTGATTGGAGGGGTAGGTTGCGTATTGATGCGTCATCTCAAGCTTGACAGTTACGCCAACGGGCGCGTACCAAGACGCAAGCACTGTGTTGTAGCTGGTGTTTTGGAAGTCTAGGTCTGGAGGGGGCTCTAAACCTTATAAATGTGCCGTCAAGCCGCCAACTCGCTGCGCTACCGTTTGGTAAAGTATACGTGACCCAGTCGTAGCCAGTCGTGGCCTGATGCTTTCACTTTAAGACTGAATTGGAATCTTTAAAGTTGCAATTTTAAGGATTTCTAAGAATTCTTCAAAATAGCGCGCTCCAAAATTTAGCTCGTTAGCACCTATGTTGTATTTTTTAGCAATTTCTTCAGTAACATCGTCTAATTCTCCAGTGTCTACGCCTCCAAAATATGGCTTATTGCAAATCACCAACAGCGAATCATTAGGCAAGAAAAAATTAGACTTCCATTGCAGATTTCTTGCGAATATTTCTGAGATTACCGTAGCAAGCACAGCATCACCTTTCCACAACGTCATGCAATCCTGAGTTCGAGAGGCTTGGAGAAAGTGCAAATATTTGAAAAACGAAATATCCGGCCCAACTGCTCTT
>JBBQBR010000366.1:0-3768 GCA_038317875.1 Lysobacterales bacterium | reverse complement strand
GCAGTTCTTGCGCCGACTTAGTGCCAGCCGTGAAACGCCAGCGCCCTTCTAACGTCGAAGCTCCCAAAGGTTGAATTATTTCCCGACTGCCATCGACCCACATCTCATAAATTTTTGCCTTTTCATCGGTCAAAAACTTTTCGTCGCTAATGCTGAAGCTTGCCAAATTCCCTGGCTTGAGCGATCCAATTTGCGCCATACCAATCATCGAAGCTGGCACTTCCGTCAGTGCGGCTAAGGCGCTGGCTTCATTTAGGCCATAGCGAATTGCCTTGCGCAAATTCGCTGCAAAATTTGCGTCTGGTGCTTCCATGCCGAATGCGCTTAGCGCAAAGCGCACTTTGCGCTCACTCAAAATTCGTGGGTTAAACGCGGCATATTGCCAGTGCTCGAGATCGGCCAAAGGCACGTCTAGCGCCTTTTCAGGGTCATCCACTGCGGGTGCAACTGGGAAGTTCAGTGGCACTACGAGTGGAGTCGCCAGATTGAGCGCATTGACGACGCGGTATTCAAAGCCGGAACCCACAGAAATCAGCTTTAATTTATTTTCGTCCGCCAGCGCCTGGGCGCGCGCCAAATCCAGCTCATCGCGGGCAAATATCATCACTGGCTGCTGTGCCAGCGCCGCCGGTATCAGCGCATCAAGTGCGCGATTTGCTTCGGGCCGCTCTAAATTTTTACCGCCTGCGATTTCCGTTAGGCGCTGGTGCTGCCAACGCGCATCAATAAACGATTGCCGCAACAACGCAATTGCGCCCATGTAGCTGGTCGGATAGCTGCCTGAAAAGTCGAAAATCTGATCGATTGCGGCATCGCTAGTGACGTCGCGAGCAATCAAGTTTTGCTGTGCGCTGGCACTCGCGCGCAAGGAAACCAGCGCACTTGAGCCACGTAAGACGCCGTCTGCACCGTGGCTAAGCACATAGCCAAAACCCAATTTTCGCAACACCGCAAGCTTTGTTTCATCAAACTTTAACGCCGCCGCCATACTGCGCTCGGGGCAAACCATTTTGTTCCAATGGCCGCTGGTTTGCGCAACTGCGGCGGGCTCGCCCGGAGCGCCAGCAGGCGCTTGCGGCGCGACGAAACCAATATTACTGCTCGAAGCACACGCTAAAGCCGGGTCACTCACAGCAGTACTTGCCAAATCAATGAATGCCGGTCGGATCGTCTTACCAAGCACGTCAATAACCGCGGCACCTGCGGGCAGCGCACGTCCTTTGGCTATGATTTTACGTACCCGCCCATCGTCAATTACCAGGGTTACGCCGTCCCGGATATCAGTTGCACTGACGGCAACGCGCGCATTGGTCAGCGCAAACAACCGCTGCGGTGCGTGGCTAATCTCAATTTCAGGGCGCGTCGAGACTTGGGCTAATGCCTGCTGACAAAGCAGCGCCAATGCGGCGGCGATGGGTAAACGATTGAGCATGGAGTAAGGCCATAAAATGCGCAGTGGACGTCAAGCATGCATGCGTTGAGTGCGTTCTCGGCCTGCCAAAAGTCATGGTCAGAGCAGAACTTTTGTAAAGCGGAATCATGCACGAGAAAAAGGGCCTTTCGGCCCTTTCTTTATTCAAAAAAGTATTCGCGCATTAGAATGCGTTTAACCCCGTGATTTCGCGCCCAACGACTAACTTGTGCACGGTTTCTGTGCCTTCATAGGTAATCACGGATTCCAGGTTGTTCATATGGCGAATCGGGCAATATTCAGTGGTAATTCCAGCGCCGCCGAGCAAATCGCGCGCGTCACGTGCAATTTCGATGGCGATGCGGCAGTTATTCCATTTCGCCATGCTGACCTGCGTGGGCTGCATTTTGCCCGCGTCTTTCAAGCGGCCAAGCTGCAGGCTCATTAACTGCGCCAAGGTAATCTGGCGCGCCATTTCTGCTAAGCGCATTTGCACCGACTGCGTTGCCGCCAACGGCCGGTTGAAGATGATGCGGGTTTTGGTGTTGTCCAGCACTTCGCGGTAACAGGCAATCGCAGCACCAATCGGGCCCCAGGTAATGCCGTAGCGCGCTTGGGTCAAACAAGATAATGGGCCACGCAAGCCTTTGACATTCGGTAGTCGATTGCTTTCTGGCACGCGCACATTGTCAAAATACAGCTCGGACGTAATCGAGGCGCGCAAGCTCATTTTGCGGTGGATATCTTTGGTCTCAAAACCTTTCATACCGCGCTCAACTAAAAAGCCGTTAATGCCCTCTTCCGTCATCGCCCAAACAATCGCGACATTGGCGATGCCGCCGTTGGTAATCCACATTTTGCTGCCATTGAGGATCCAATCGCCGGTCGCGGCATCTTTTTTGGCATGCGTTTTCATATTGCCCGGATCGGAACCACCGTGCGGCTCAGTCAAGCCGAAGCAGCCAATAATTTCGCCCTTGGCCATGCCCGGCAGGAAACGCTGCTTCTGCTCTTCGGAGCCAAAAGTGTAAATCGGATACATACACAAGCTTGATTGCACCGATACAAAGCTACGAATGCCAGAATCACCGCGCTCTAACTCCTGGCAAATCAGTCCATAACTGACCGCATTCATGCCCGCGCAGCCATAGCCTTCTAGGCTGGATCCAAGCAGGCCAAGCTCGGCAATTTCTGGAATCAGTTCTTTCGGGAAGCGCGAATTATCAAAGCACTCACCAATAATCGGCAGCACGCGCTCGTCGGTAAAGCGGGCGACGGTGTCTTGCACCATGCGTTCTTCGTCGCTCAACATCGAACGGATGTCATACAAATCTTCAGAATGCAGCTGGATATGGGCGGTTTTGCCCTTGTTTGAATCGCTCATGTTGCGTTGCTCAGTGCTTGGGGTGCGTGGATTCTAAACTTGCCGCGTGTAGTCGTCATGAATTTAGCGTAAGCGCGGGCACCAGTCTTTAACGCCGCGTTTGTCCTAGTGGCTGATAGTTGGGCTGATTCGGAATGCGTAGGCAATATTTTAGACACACTATGTTCGACGCAGTGATTGCCGGTTTGGCCCCGCTGCGGTGGAACATACCGACAACTGAATACCAACCTGGGGAACGCGTTCATGTTTTTCCCATTCTTTTGCCTGCCCGCGTTTTTCCCATCCCGCTGGTTGTTGCGCCGTTGGGGCTGTTTTAAAACCATCCGTTGCCAACTGCGCAGATGGGACTGGGTATCCGGCTTTTCCACGCATTAATCAATTGACAAGACGTTGGTTTTTCGGGACTATTTGCACAAACAAAATTGAATAATCGCGCGTGGTTGCGAAATTTAGCGGTTAAACGTTGTGACGTTGGTGCATTGAGATACTTAGGAGCCTTATTTATGCAACGCCTTATTCTGTGTTTTGTTCTGTTTGCTTTCGCCGCAGCCAACTGTGCGTACGCACAGACCGTAGCGTTTTCTGGGCTTTCGGTGCTGCCCAATTCCGCATCGTCCAACACGCCACTGCAGGCGCGTTCGATGTTTCAGTTTTGCAGATTTCTTGAAGCCGTTGGTGATAGCTCACTTGTTCGCTCTGGCAATGTGCTTAGACTAAACATCACCATGCTGCCGCAGCCCGGAATCCTTTGCTTTGCCACGCCACCGCCGCCAGAACCAGTCTTATTTGAGCTCGGTAATTTAGAGCCTGGCCAGTACACTTTGCTTCAACAGCCGCAAAGCTCTAACCCGCAAAACATCTACCCAGCCCTGGCAACGCAAGTTAGCGTTTCTGGCGCGCCGTCTTTCACTGGGTTGAATGTGCAGCCCAATCCGGGCTTCGCCGGTCAAACCTTGCAGGCTCGCTCGGTATT
>JBBQBR010000365.1:0-3773 GCA_038317875.1 Lysobacterales bacterium | reverse complement strand
TCTTGAGCGAAGTCATCGACCACGCATCCACCAGTGCACGCGTGAGTTCGGGGCGAAGCGGCGGCTTTTCAGTCGCAGCGTCTAAAATTGAACGGGTGCTGTGATCGCCCATGGCACGCAATTTGAGTTCACGCAATTCCCCTGGGCTAAGATTTGCACCTTCTTTGAGTAGTTTTCGGAATGGCGCTTGCGTAGCCTTGACTTGCGCTGTTGCCTGTTCGTACTTCTCGACTGTTTTGATGTGCTTGGCTAATGACTTTTCATCTTCTTTACTCCGCCCAACCTTTTTGTCGAGCCGATTTCTTTCCGCGATGGCGTCCAATACGGTCTTATCCGGCGCTTTGATGGCTTCCAACAGCACAACAACCTTCGCTCTACGCTCGCCGCGCCGATTCACCCGCCCCAAACGCTGCACCATGCGTTCCCACGTCACGCAATCGCAAACTAGATCAAATGCATCGAGATCGACGCCGACTTCACCGGCGGACGTTGCAATCAGGAATGCTGATTGGTCTGGGTTTGAAGCTTTTTCACCGGCGATAAAACCGAGTGATTTCAACCGTTCATAGGCCGCTTGCCGCTCAAACACGCGACGCGCGCCGACCAACAGTTCTACTTCGATGTCCTTATCTTTGAGCTTCCCCGCCACTTTCTCAGCGATATCGCGAATGTTACAAAACACAATGCATCGCGCGGGTTTGTGTTCCGCGATTTTTTTGGCCTCACGCACGAGAATGTCTTCAAGTTTCTCATCTGCGGCCACTTCAACGGATACGGAGTTTTTTGTTGCCTCCAAGCGCCGTTTAGTGATTTCGCAGGTAGAAATGTCGGAATCTTGCAACGCAAAGGCTGTGCCGCCCCGCATACGGCCCGTCGCACTGAGCGATAGCAGGCGAAACGGTGGAATGTGCGCGCTAGTTTTGCCAGCAAAACTGGCCTGGTCTGTTTCAATTTTGTCTAATAGGGCTTCAAAGGGCGGCACCAAATGCGCTTCGTCCAAGATGATGAGGCTATCGCAGCCCAGTAAGCCGCCTTGGTAGGAACGCATTTTCGGTGAAACACCGTAGCCCGCGAACAGCAAACGCGAGCCCACCATATCAACGGTGCCGACGATGATCGCCGGTAAACTGGGATCATCTAGCCATTCACGGTTGTCAACGAACTGACCGCGCAACGTCGAAATTGGCAACTTTTTATCTGCCAGTTTGAGTTGAAGCTTAAGGGTGGCGTTGATCGGCTGTTCGAGCGCTTCCCGCAATTGTTCAGCTACTTTTGTTGCTTGATCAACGACCGCGTGCCGATCCACCACATACACCAAGCGACGCGGCAGTTTCGCGCCATTTGCGAGCGCGATCAACCACAACACCATGACAGACGTTTTTCCTAAGCCAGTGGGCAAATCTAATGCCGAAGGCAATTCGCCTTTGCTCAAGAATTCGTCATACAAGCGGCGCTGCCACGCGAGTGGCCGTGGCAGCTGCGTCAAGTCCCTAAATTGATCGTTAAAATTCATCCCCGTCCTTCGAAGTATGTTGTTCGGTTGACTCCATGATGCCGCGTTGCGGCATAGAGAGGTCAAGTTGTTGCGGAGTTACCGCCAGCTGCGTCTGGCGGCAATCGCTTAGGTCAAAAACAGTTACAGCTTGGTCAAAATCAAACTCCACGCTCAAAGCGCCCGTACCAAATGCGTTTTAAGGGTTCTGGGTTACGTTGGTCATAGGCTTGCAGCGCGGCGAAATAGTTTTGTGCGCTTTCGCCAGGATCAAAAGCGACATCGACTATTGGCATGTCTAAGCGGCGCAGCACTGCGCCTAAAAACAATCTGGATACGCGTCCGTTGAAATCCGCGAAGGGGTGAATCCACAAAAATCGGCCTTCGGCGAAGCTCAATAGATCAACCGCGCGCTCCAGATCGCCCTCAAAGACGCTGATCTGAGCTGATAGATCCAGCGCATAGTTGTGCATCAGCTCAGCCAAAAGATGCGGCAACGGCGGCAGGTGCGCACCAACCTGAACCTCAATTTGACGGTATCGCCCGGCAATTTCTGGGGTCAGCTCGGCGCAAAGTTCTCGATGCAGTTGCAGGATAAATTGCGCATCAAACGAAAGTGGCATCGGGTCAATCGCCAGCGCCCAAGCGATTCGAGTCAAACGCTCCGTCAGATGCGGTGCAAGCTCGTCGTAGCTTAGGTTTCCGAGGCTAGTCTGGACAAATCGCGTTGCGTGATGTGGCGTTCGAGTTGTAGGCGAATCAATGCTATCAGCACGGGTTCGCCCTCCATCGCCATCGACTTCGCGATGTGCTGTGGCAATGCTTGGCGATATTGCGCTAGCCGCTGGGCCGGGCTGAGCGCGCGCCACGCTTGAATTTGTAGTTCGGCTGTCATGTGCTAAATGCTCCTCTCTCAAAAGTGGATCGTCAAGTCCTTCGCCGGAGACACGGCGGGTTACCGGATTCAACCGGGAAGCCCCTGCCACCTTCTTAAAAAACCCCTCAAAATCACTTCCAGTCATCGTAAATCCCTGTTTGCATCGCCACGATTAGAATTCATCTGTTCCCAGCTACCCCGTACGTCATTTCCACGAAAAACGTATCAACCCATCTCAAATACACGCCAAATGCCCTGCCCTGACCGCTTCACGCAACTCATTGGGTGCAATAATCTGGACGTGGTGGCCTTCGCGCATTAAATCGCGGACGAGTTCAGTGGCGTCGCCGTAGCGGAAACTGCGGGTTAGGCTGCCATCCGGGTGGCGGGTGTCGATTTGATCGGGGTGCCAGCTTTCATCTGCCACCCATTCGGCGCGGAAAGCGCTGAATTTCAAGATCGCGGTGTGTTCGCAGTTCAAATCAAAAATGCCGTAGCCGCGTTGACTGGGCAGCGCGCCGCCGGGCGTTGCCGGGGCGTCAACCAAGCTGAGGTCGGTGATGCGTTCCAGGGCGAAATAGCGCCACGCATCGCGCGCGTGGCACCAGCCCAGTAAGTACCAATTGCCGCGATACAGCTCCAGCTGCTGGGGCGATATCAGGCGTAGCATTTTGGGCTCAAGTGCGTTTTCGGCACTGTTGCCTGTCGGCCGCGTTGCTATTGCGGTGCTGCGGGCGCGGTAGTGAAACTGCACGCGCTGCTGTTTGATTACGGCCTGCGTCAACTCGCTGATTGCCGCTGGCGTAACGCCGCGCTGGGCGGCTTTTTTGATTATGATTTTGCCTTTCCAATCGCTGATACCGACTGCTTTCTGGGTCAATTCGGTCAACTTTTTGCGCAGCGCATTGAAGTCATTGCTGTTACTGGTTGCGCCGATCTCGTCGAGCAGCTCCAGCATCAGGCTAAAGGCGCGGATGCTGCTTGCATCGAACCAATTTCCCGGCAAATCGAAGCATGTCGTTAGCTGATAGGATTTTTTATTGCTGACCGTTATTTCGCTTTTAAGCTCTGCGCCATTGTTTTCCAGTTCGATCAGTAGGCGGCTAACGGTGCGCTCGCTGATGCTTAAGCGCGCCGCTAAATCGGCTTTACTCAGCCAAGAACGTCGGTGGTTATTGAAAATCGTTACGATTTTTGAGTAATTGCTGTGACTCATTTCCGAACACCCCTGCGGCCAGACTGATGCTTTGAGTGTGCCGCGCTTTGCTAAGTTATTGCGCCGCTTTAATTAGGGTTGCTAAACGCGCAAAAATGGCGGTTTCGGGATTAGTCAGTATGTTTTTTTTCGCGAGTTTGTTTTCCGCTTGGCGCTGGGCATCGCTACTTATTTCGCCACTTTGCAAC
>JBBQBR010000364.1:0-3773 GCA_038317875.1 Lysobacterales bacterium | reverse complement strand
CGCGGGCGCTTTGCCGGCGCGTTCGATCAGCATCAAACGCCCCTTGTCGGCATAAAACCCCTTGATGCGCTGCTGCACGTAACTCAGGTAGCGGCCATCAGGGCTGTACAGCGGCGTGCCGTCGGAAGCCGCGTTGGTTGGGGTCAAATTGCGCGCCTTGCTGCGATCGGCACCGACTGATAAATCAAGTGTGTGCACGTCAAGATTAACTACGTCGCGCGCGGGATCCGAATCCGCAACGAAAGCAAGCTCCTTGCCATCCGGTGCGATCGCATACAGCGCATCAGTGCTCTGCACGGCGGCTCTGGAAAGCTGTAGCCCACTGGTTTGCGTCAGCGACTCAGGCGCGCCGGCATCCAGTTTCACCGCAAAAACGTGAAACTCGCGCTCGTCTAAAAACTGATCCCAAGCGGTCACTGGCGCGCCATCCCATACGCGCCCGGTCATTTTTCCATTCGCGCGTTCTTCCACGCGCTTGCCCTGTTCAGGCAATGGCAAATCCTTGAACACCCTCGAGACGAAGGCGATGCGTGAACTGTCTGGGAACCATTTTGGGCTTTGTACGCCGGTACCTATCGAAGTCAACCGGCGCGCCTCGCCACCCGCAAGCGGCATCAAATACAGCTGGGGCGCCCTGTCGTCGTCACGTTGCGCAGTAAACGCTAGCCATCGGCCGTCGGGGCTAAAAGTAGGCGCTGATTCGCTACTGGCGTGCGTGGTGAAAGCGCGCTCGACGCTGCCATCGCTACGCCAAAGCCACAGATCGGTGCTGATCTTATCGTCCTCAAGACTGGCGCGTGAAACCGCCGCGATCACGCTCTTGCCATCCGGGGAAATGGCGGGATTTGCTAGTCGTTGAATCGCCCACGAGCGCTCAACGTCAAAGGGCTTTAGCTCGGCAGCGCTGACGCTGGCGGTAGCCACAATCAGGCCCAAGGCGGCTTGCAACACAACTTTGATGGCGCGCTCGGGACGGCTCAGCTGCAGGTTCTTGGTGTGACCCTGGATGTGACGCTGGGCGCGATCTTGGGCGCGATCTTGGGCGTGATCGTTGGCGGGAATTGCTGACTCACTCATACACATGCTCCACGTTGGGTAAGTCGTGAATTTTGCCGGTTTTTACCGGCAAGGTCATGTGACGACGAGTGCGATAAATGGATCTGGTGTAGGAATTTCTATCCCTTAAATCCGCACCACGCTTATGTTTGTCACGCACGCTTTTTCGGAATATACAAATCGGTAATCGTGCCCTCAAACATCTCTGCCGCCATCGCCACCGATTCCGATAACGTCGGGTGCGGGTGAATAGTTAGGCTGATATCTGACGCGTCACAGCCCATTTCAATCGCAAGCGCGACTTCAGAAATTAAATCACCTGCATTTGGGCCGACGATGCCGCCGCCGATCACGCGGTGTGTGGTTTCATCGAACAGCAATTTACTTAGACCTTCGGTACGATTGACCCCAATTGCGCGGCCGCTGGCGGCATAGGGAAAGCTGCCTTTGCCGTATTTGATGCCCTGCTTTTTCGCTTCTGTTTCCGTCAAACCTACCCACGCTACTTCTGGGTCGGTGTAAGCAACGCACGGAATGACGCGCGCGACGAATTCGCTTTTGTGTCCGGCGGCGACTTCCGCGGCGACTTTCGCTTCGTGTGTGGCTTTGTGCGCCAACATTGGTTGCCCGACGACATCGCCAATCGCGAAAATGTGCGGAACGTTGGTGCGCTGTTGCTTATCCACCTCGATAAAGCCGCGCTCGGTCACGTTCACGCCGGCAAGTTCTGCCTTAATTTTTTTGCCGTTCGGGCTGCGACCGACGCTAACTAAAACCTTATCGAACAGCTGTTCTGGCGGTGCGTTGGCACCTTCGAAGCTGACTTTCAAACCGGCTTTCTCGGCTTTGATGGCAACCACTTTAGTGTTGAGAAAAATGCCTTCGTAGTGTTTTGCAATGCGGGTTTGCAAAGGCTTGACCAGATCTAAATCGGCGCCGGGCATTAATTGCTCGGCCAGCTCCACCACGGTGACATTGCTGCCTAACGCGTCGAATACACAGGCCATCTCTAAGCCGATAATGCCGCCGCCCATCACCAGCAGGCGTTTTGGAATATCGCTCAGTTCCAGCGCGTCGGTCGAATCCATCAGGCGTTTGTCGTCCCACGGCAAATTTGGAAATTTCACCGCCTGCGATCCCACTGAAATCACCGCGTTTTTGAAATGCACGGTTTTTAAGCCTTCTGCGGTTTGTACGTTGAAATGGGTCGCCGAGCCGAACTCGCCCGTGCCTTTCACAACCGTCACTTTGCGTTGCTTACTCATGCCCGCCAAGCCTGCGGTCAGCTTGCCGACGACATTGTTTTTGTGTGCGCGCAGTTTGTCTAAATCCAGCACGGGCGCCGCAAATGTTAGGCCCAACGCGGCAAATGCTTTGGTTTCATCAATCACGCGCGCGGCATGCAGCAGCGCTTTCGATGGAATGCAGCCAACGTTTAAGCAAACGCCGCCGAGCGTGTCATAGCGTTCAATTAAAATCACGTTCAGGCCCAAATCAGCGGCACGAAACGCCGCCGTGTAGCCGCCGGGGCCGGAGCCGAGCACGGCAAAATCGCAGTCATAGTCGGCATTGCTGATGCTTGCGCCGGCTGCGGTAGGCGCTGGGTTTGGTGCGGCACTTACTGCCGCGTTTGGCGCACTGACAGGTGCTGGAGTGCTAACGGGCTGCGCTGATGCAGGCGTCGAAACGCTGGCAGCCGGTGCGGATGCACTTTCGTTGAGTTCAGCAATGACTTGGCCTTCATCAACGGTATCGCCGACCTTGATTTTAAACGCGACCAGTACACCGGCTATGGGTGCCGGTATTTCCATCGTCGCCTTATCGCCTTCAACGACGACCAGCGACGCATCTTTCGCAACGACAGTTCCTGGCGCAACCAGTAGCTCCAACACCGTTACGCCCTTGGCGCCACCCAAATCAGGTACGCGAATTTCAGTTAAGCCGTTTGCCATAAAGCACTCCATAATGACCTAAGTTAGTGAGCCGCCGAGTGTTGCCTTGGCAGCACGAACAAGATCACAAGTGTATGCGTTTCAGGGGTTAATTCACTTAGTGTTCGCGACTAATTTCACTCGTCAGTATTCGTCGGCGGTTCCTGAACCCGCGAACCCAACCACAAAAATTTATCCGGCACTGGATCGAAGCCCGCTTTACCCAGCGGCTGGCAGCGCAACAAACGCGCCGCACCTAGCCAACCACCGGCAATCCAGCCGTGGTGGCGCACGCAGCCTGCGCAATATACCGAGCAGCTGGGGTAAAACCGGCAGCGTTGGCCTAAAAATGGGCTGATCCAACGCTTGTAAAAGCGTAATAAACGCCCTGGAAAATCATTGTGAGTGTTCAAATGTGTAAACTTGCTTAAACAAAGTTAAGGTGGAGCATTGCTCAATTCCTGGCGTTTCGCTATAAAGCCCGCCGCATTCGCTTGCCTTGGCACACGAAGCAACAGGAAATCGTTTGACTTAGCGAACGAAGCAACAAGAACTTGTGGCGCTGCGCATTGTGTATTAGAACTACAAACGTAAAGCCCAAGATGATGTGTCCTACTGAACATCTGCTTATTAAACAGAGCTGTTGGAGATTTGAAAAATGGCCTTAGAATTAGACGAATTGCCCGCTGACTATAAGCCGCGTACCGCGCTGCCTAAAGGCTACAAGCCCAAAAGTAGCGAAGAATATATGTCTGACAAGCAGCAAGAGTACTTCCGCCGCAAGCT
>JBBQBR010000363.1:0-3781 GCA_038317875.1 Lysobacterales bacterium | reverse complement strand
CAGTACCAGGCGTTAGTGAAGTTTCAAAGCCATTCGCAAAAATAGAATCGCCAGCTGCGTCGGGGGCACGCTTGGATAGTGTGGTGGGTTGTATCGCGGGCAAGATGCCGCCTGGAAACACCGAACATTTCAACGTCGATTGCGTACTAACATTTAAAATTCGCTTGTTTGAATCAGCGGGATCCATATTCAGTCGAATGCCACCCGATTCACTGACTAACGGCAACAAACCACGAAAACCGCGACCATCACCACCGTCGATAAACATCTGGTTGGCGTCTACCAACCTGAGCCGAACATTTGAATCCGATTGGATAGTATTGAAATCTGCACACAGCACCGGATCGGCAACTCGCAGCTGCATGAGCCGACGATTCGATTGGCCAACCACATCACCGGCAAAGTAAGCCATCGAAAGGCCGTTCGGTCCGGCACCGTTACCCTGAAACGCTACGGTTGACGAATTATTAATACTTAAGCGTACCGGGCGATTTTGCGCCTGCGCAGATACGGAAAGCATGATTGCGGCACCGATTAAGCAGTTTCGCAGAACGGGAATCGACTTGATGCTTGGGTTCATTTGAATTGGACTCATTTGAATTGGACTCATTTGAATTGGGCTCATTGGACGAAGGTTCATGGGGCACCTGCTTAGCAAAGAAGGTTTCTGTTCATTCGTTTTGCCAAAGCAAAACACGTTTTGTCTATTTGTTTTCTTGTTTTACCAAGCAAAACACTTTATTTGTTTGATCATTTTGCCGGGCAAAATGACCGAGCTAACTTATGACAGGCACCAGCCAACTTGGGTGAAGCCTACACTAGCGAAGAGCAGTTGTGAATACTTGCACAGCAAATAAATTGATTTTAGCTGCAAGTCACTGATTTCAATGCCTTAACGAAATGCTGACGGAAAATTATAGGTGCGCTAAGCTGCACGGGGTGTTAAGTCGGGGCTAGATGACCCCAAAATTAAGGAGCATTAAGATGGTGGTTCAGAATGTGTCGAGAAGATTCGTACAGATAGCCAGCGCTGCTTGCGCACTGTGTCTAGTTTTGGGCTCAGCGCAAGCGATTGATTTGCGTAAAGATTTAACGGATGCACAGTTTAAAGCAGCTGGACTGTCCAAACTCGAAAATGCTGAACTTGATGAACTGCAGCGTCTTATTGATGCCACGCCATCGCTATCGCAACCGGCCCCTACTGCGGCACCAATGACGGCAAAGCCCGCTTTAGCCGCAACGGAGAATTCGCCGGACTGGCGCCCTGCACCCGCAGAATCAGAACGCACGACTATTGCCAGTGAGGTCACCGAGTCTTTTAAGGGTTTATTCGGCGCAACCAAAATAATGCTGGCCAATGGACAAATCTGGCAACAAACTGATCGCGCGGTATTTGATCGAAAGCTGCGTGACCAAAGAGTAAGGATAAAGCCGGGTATTCTGGGCCGCTGGCGGCTCCAATTTCTCGACAATAATCTTTCCTTTCCCGTCAAGCGCGTGCAGTAAATCTCATGCGGCGTTGGCGTTTAAACGGACAAACGGCCATGATCACCGGCGCTAGTCGTGGGATCGGGCGAGCGTGCGCCATGGAATTTGCGGCGCTTGGCGCTAACTTGGTTTTAGTTGGGCGCGACGAAGACGCTCTCGACGCCATCGCGAGCGAAATCGCAGAAAGTACACTTATCGAACGGGAGATCGCAGGTAACCAGGATCGCATTCGTATTGACGTGATCAGCGCCGATGTCAGTGACGGCGAAGGCCGCGCTGCGATCTTTGATGGCTTGAGCGAGTTGAATTGCGAACTCCACATCTTGGTCAATAATGTGGGCAACAATATTCGACGCAGCGTGTTGGAATATTCCGATCAAGATTTAAACTTCATCTTCCAGACCAATGTTGCCAGCGCCTTCGAAATGAGCCGCTTGAGCTATTCCCTGCTCAAACAGCATGGCAGCGCCAGCATAATCAATATTGCTTCAGTATCCGGCCTGACCCACGTGCGCACAGGTGCCGCTTACGGCATGAGCAAAGCGGCGATTGTGCAAATGACAAAAAATTTGGCATGCGAATGGGCATCAGATGGGATTCGCGTCAATTGCGTCGCGCCTTGGTACATCCGAACGCAGCGTTCTGAAGCGGCCTTGACCGATTCGGAGTATTTGGAAGAAGTGCTTAGCCGAACGCCTATCGGGCGTATTGGTGAACCTGAGGAGGTCGCTGCTGCAGTCGCGTTTTTAGCTTTGCCCTGCGCCAGCTACATTACCGGCGAATGCATTGCTGTAGACGGCGGCTTTTCGCGCTATGGCTTCTAGACGTGCTGGTGCTACTGCGAGTTCGCTTCAATCATTGCCGCCCAGTTCGCGAGTTTTTCGACGCTCGGCGGCTGCGCTACGATTGTCCGACTAATTTTATCAGGCGCAATTCCGATAGAGACAGTTAAACGAAACTCCGGCAATTCGCCCGCCGCTAAACAAGGAAGTTGCGGCATCGCCGGCAATTCATCGCCAAGCTCAATAATCTCTGCGTTATTGCCCAAACTTAGAGCAAGCTGCATGCCGTCACCTAAGCTAAATTTTGCAAAAACTTCGCGGCCTTTAAATGCCTGCCACGGTTCAACTGAGTCACCAGCAGCTGACGGTTCGATGTTGGCGCTTGGCGGAATCAGCACTTGATAACTATTTTTAGATACCGCAAAGCCTAATTCGCGGCCGTCAATCTCAGCATTTTCACACATCAAATCAATAACTTGCTTGATGCGCTCGGCTTGCTGCGTAACTTTGCGCTCAGGCGAAGATCGCGCAATTACGGGCAGTGCGACAGCGGTGATAATTGCAATCACTGCCAGCACTACCATTACCTCAAGCAAAGTGAAAGCGGCGCAGCGGGTGCGATTCAAAGTGATGTTTTCGGGATAGGTTTGAAGACAGGTTTCAAACCCTGTTCTAATCCTGGCGTGACGCTGAGAGAAACCCGTTCGCCCCGAGCCTGTCGAAGGGCAGAGCCGCACAAATACTGACGCTGCCATAGCACTTTTTGCATCACGCAGTGAGCGGCTACATGCTTCGACGGGCTCAGCACGAACGGTTCTTTTACTCATAATTTAACCATCACTTTGAATCGCACCCGGCACTGCTATGGACTTAACTTAGCGTCACAGATTACTCAGCATCCCAACTTACTTCGCATCCCAATTGCCAATATCGGCATCGTCACCCTCACCACCGGGTTTGCCGTCCGCACCGAGTGAGTAAAGATCAAACTCACCGTGTTGGCCGGGGCGCAAGTATTGGTAGGGACGCTTCCAAGGATCATTCGCTGCCTTTTCAATGTATCCGCCGGTGCGCCAATTGGGTGCCTCGGGCTGGCCACCTGGCTTATTAACTAGGGCTGCCAAACCTTGTTCGCTGCTTGGATAGCTAAAATTATCCAGCTTATACATATTAAGCGCGCCGGATAATGAGGCCAAATCCGCTTGTACTGCCTTTTTCTGCGCATCATTTAGTGCGCCCATAACACGCGGTAAAACCATGACCGCCATAATCGCGATGATTGCTAATACCACCATCACTTCTAATAGCGTAAAACCGCGAGCACGGGCATGAATTGGAGATCTTGCCGACCGGGTGAGACGGCAAACAAAGTTATTTGATGTCATATTTTGCTCAATCTTTGAAGAGTTTCGTTTCACCTTCGCAATCTACCCGCGACGCGGAATTACTGCGTTAGTTAGTCAGCCTTACGCGATTCTAACCTAGCGGTCTTTTCAATTTGTTTCGCCTCA
>JBBQBR010000362.1:0-3784 GCA_038317875.1 Lysobacterales bacterium | reverse complement strand
GGAAACTCGGCACTTTGGACTTATGGAAACTATTTGTGTTCGCCATGGGCGGCATTTTGCTTGGCAGCCAACTTTCCGGCTACGTCGCCGCACGCTGGCCGCATTCACGCACCATTGGCCTCGGCTATTTCGTAATGATCTGCGCCTGCACCGCACACATCGCTTATGGCGCGTTGGTCACTCATCCAACTTGGCCGCTGGCGGCGATCCCGATTTTACTTTATGCCGCCGGCTCCAGTTTGGCCTACCCGAGCTTGACAGTCATGCTAATGGATCGTTTCCCCGAACGCCGGGGCGCGGCCGCTAGCTTACAAACCTTTATCAGCTTAGCTTTTAACGGCTTTGTCGCCGGCACGGTATCGCCCTTAGTTGCAGGCACGACATTAAAACTTGCAGGTGCGCAGGGTATCATCATGCTGGGTGGGCTGGTGGCCTACGCACTATTTGTCTGGGGTCAAAAGCGCTTGCAGCATACGGTGGAAGACACAATCGAGGTCTAGCAGTACAGGCTACGCGGCAAACTTCGGCTAAAAGATAAAATCAGGCTACACAAATGCATAGCCAGCGGCGCACACTAGCCACTCAATGATTTGAGGAGGCTCGCATGCAAACAGTCAAACAAATACTCGAAGGCAAAAGCAACGAGGTTCATGGCGTTACACCCGCCGACACCGTACTGACCGCAATTAAGCGCATGGCTGAACTTGGCGTGGGTGCGCTGGTGGTACTGGAGAATAACAAGCTGGTAGGCATCCTCAGCGAACGCGACTACGCCCGCAAAATCGTGCTTGCCGGCAAATCATCGAAAGAAACGCCCGTACGCGACATCATGTCCAGCCCAGTGCTTACAACTACGCTTGACGGCCGTGCGAATGACTGCATGCGGCTAATGACCGACCGGCGTATACGCCATTTGCCCATTGTTGATGGCGAGCTAGTCGTTGGCATGCTATCAATCGGGGACTTGCTGAAAGTGGTGATTTCGGAACAGCAAAAAGTGATTGATCAGTTGAACAACTATATTAATAGTTAAGGTCTCCAGTTATCGAGCCCTCGTTCCAACTTCGCGCAACTTAGCCAATGAAAACGCCCGGAAATCCGGGCTTTTTCGTGTTTGTAGAAAATACAATCCAAGCGAATTAGATAACCGCGCCAAGTTTGAAGATTGGCAGATACATGCCGATTACCATGCCGCCCACCAACGTGCCAATCACCACCATAATAAATGGCTCCATCAAGCTGGCTAACGCATCGACCGAGTTGGAAACTTCTTGCTCGTAAAATTCTGCGACTTTAAGCAACATTGTATCCAGCGCACCTGCCTCCTCACCAATCGCGGTCATTTGCACTACCATATTGGGAAATAAGTTGGTTTGGCGCATACCTAAATTTAGCTGGTGCCCAACTGCGACGTCCTCTTTAATGCGCTGAACTGCTTCAGCATAGATTATGCTACCAGTAGCGCCTGCAACGGTGTCTAATGCTTCAACCAGTGGCACCCCGGCCTTGAATGTGATTGCTATCGTACGGGCAAACCGTGAAATCGCTGATTGATGCAAAATTCCACCAATTACGGGAAGCTTAAGCAAAGTGCGGTCTAAAAATCGACGAAACGCCCAAGAATGCCGCATTGCCATAATAAACGCGGTTCCGGTTCCTATAACAATTAGTAACGCTAGCCACCAATAGCTAACCATGAATTTAGACGCCATCACGATCATTTGAGTAAACGCCGGTAACTCAGCGCCAAAACCTTTAAAAACAGACTCAAACTGTGGCACAACATAAATCAGCAAAATGGCACTCACAATTACCGCGACGGCAATAACAGCAATCGGGTAAAAAAGCGCCTTTTTTATCTTTCCTTTTATGGCCTCAATATTTTCTTTGTACGTCGCAACGGTGTCCAAGATGGTGTCAAGCACCCCCGCCGTTTCACCAGCGCGTGTAAGGTTTACGAACAATTCATCAAAGTGCGCAGGATGTTTCCCTAAGGCTTCAGATAACGAAGAGCCACCTTCAATTTCTGTCTTGATCGCATTTAATAATTTTTTCAAATTAGGATTAGCACTGCCGCTTGCAAGAATCTCGAAGGTTTGCACTAAGGGAACGCCCGCCTGCATCATTGTCGCAAGTTGCCGAGCAACCATCGCGATATCTCTAGGCTTGACTGAAGAGCCGCTGGACGAAAAAAAACTGTCCTTTTTAATCTTTACGGAGCTAGGTACGATGCCGCGCTTTCGTAGCTCGGCGCGAATCAAATTTTCATTCTTACCTAACTCGTCACCGCGTAATTTAATTCCGCGTTTATCGGTGCCGATCCATGCGAATGTTTGCAACGCACTCACTGCGGCTCGACTGGCATTTTTACCTTTAACTGCAGCTACGGTTGCCATGCAAGAAGTCCATAAAAATTGACATAAAAACAATACGCTCTGAGCGTAACTCTGTCTAGTCAAAAATCGCTAAAGCGAGTGCTTGTTCGTAAAAAAACCCAGCAAGCTGGGTTTTTTAATGAATAAATGAGGAATAACGCTTAAGGACGGCAAATAGCTGGACGATACTTTGGCAACAAGGTTCCACTTGAGCAAGACCAAGCCACGTTCGACGAAGGCGGCGTACCAACAACTAATGCTGGGGTTGGAACAAAAATAATCGTTCCGAGACCAGCAGCTGCTGTTGTTTGAAGTGTGATCGTGCCGGTTGCATCGATTACTGCAGAAGTCAAATTATTTGTTGCGGTCGGCGCAGTATAACCCGCTGCAAACGGCTGTGCATTTGCCGCGTTTTCAGTCACGGTAACTTTTGCGGCAGACGCTGCAACCATTGCTTCCGAAACACGACCACGAATTACATAGTCTTGATAGGCTGGAAGCGCAATCGCTGCAAGGATCGCGATGATCGCGACGACGATCATCAATTCAATTAGGGTAAAACCTTTTTGCATTTTCATAAAATTTCCTTTTGTGGGACGAACGCGCCGTCAGGCGGTAATAAATAGAAAGCATGTTTCATGCCAATTAGCAATTTGAACTATGGTCGACAAATTGCCGGTCGATACTGAGCAGGCAAAGTTCCAGCAGTACAACTCCATTGCACATTGTTGCTCGGGGGAACCCCGATCAACAGCGCAGGGTTTGGCGTGAATACTATAGTTCCACTTCCTGCAGCGGGGGCTGTTGTGAGTGTTATTAAACCCGTTGCACTGATCGTTACCGATGTTAAGTTGACCGTTGCAAGCAACGGGTCGAATCCTGCTGCTAATGGCTGACTGTTTGCGGCGTTCTCTACTACTAATAGCTTAGCGCCCGCTGCTGCAACCATAGCCTCGGATACGCGACCCCGAATCACGTAGTCTTGATACGCAGGCAGGGCAATTGCGGCTAAAATCGCTATGATTGCGACCACAATCATCAGTTCAATCAAGGTAAAACCACGGGTACGCATAGAATATCTCCACTTTATTGGGGCGTAAAGGCCACGCCTTCCAACTTCATGTCAAGATCTGTGCCAGACCTACGCGGTGGCTATTTTTAGTTTTTTGCTGTTTTTCAAGGCCTATTCCCAGGCACTCACCTGAAACGCGGCGATCATTTTGTTTGCATCGCGATCAATCAGCAAGGTGTACTGCTCTACACGCCCTTTCAATGGCACCGCTACTAGTTTCCCATCGATTCCTTCCGCGCTGATGTAAGCATCGAGCATTTTTCGCGCATTTGAAGGTAAGTCTTTGATTTGCATCGCGTGATTATAGAATTTACTTAGCGAAGCTGGTGTCGCGGGC
>JBBQBR010000361.1:0-3787 GCA_038317875.1 Lysobacterales bacterium | reverse complement strand
ACGCAAAGCGCAGCTCAAGAACATGGAAAACGATGGCAAAGGCCGCTCGCGCCTAGAATTCATGATGCCCTCGCGCGGCTTGATCGGTTTCCAAACCGAATTCAAAACGCTTACCGGCGGCACAGGTTTGATGTTCCACGTATTTGATCACTACGGCCCCGCAGTCGCTGGCACGATTGCTGCGCGTCCGAACGGCGTAATGATTTCCAACGGCAGCGGCCCAACTCCGGCTTACGCACAATATTCCTTGCAAGAACGCGGACGCTTGTTTGTCTCCCCAGGCGATGAAATTTATGAAGGCCAAATCGTCGGCATACACGCCAAAGACAATGATTTGACCGTCAACGCCACCAAAGCCAAGCAGCTCACCAACTTCCGCGCCTCCGGCAAAGACGACAACTTGGTGCTCACCCCACCCGTGCGTTTCTCGCTTGAGCAAAACCTAGAATTCGTTGAAGACGACGAACTCTGCGAAGTCACGCCGCTTTCGATCCGCCTGCGTAAAAAGCACCTGACCGAAAACGCCCGCGTACAAGCTGGGCGCGGTAAGCGCACTTAAGCTTTGCCGTTATGCTGTAAATAAAAACGCGAGCTTTGGGCTCGCGTTCTTATTTGGGCTACTTCGATGACCAATTCGCGGACGAATAAATTCATTCTCGAATAGATCAGACTCGTTGGCTTGAAGAAGGCGTCGACACGAACAAAGTCATCACTGAACGATATTAATTTCATGTAGTTGACCATTGCGCTCGAACATGCCCCGCACACAGAGTGTTCTGGCGATAGTAGCGACCTCAAGGAGGTTGGCGATAGAAGACGAGCGACGACCGTACATCAAATGAACCGCGGTAATGCGCACGACAGCGTTCTCACGAAGCAGTGCATCTTTAAGGTCAGAAAGCGATAGAGTTTTAGATTTCCAATGATATTTACCGAATGCAGCAACACTGATCTCGGCGACTTGAGTTGGTGGGCGCAGAAATTCCGGTATTTCAGTAGCGGCTTCGGGTGCTACCGAACAATCCAACGACGCTGGCTTTGTGCGCGGCAACTGGCTGCAGCTGGCAAAAAGCAAAACTGCAAGAAAAGCCACAATCGCTTCTTTGCCAATCCGGTGAATTTTTGTCAGCTGGGTTTCTATTTTCAAGTCGGATGCCTCACTAGCCAATTCCCTATCTTGGGGCTCTCCCACAGATGATTCAAGTAGGTTTAAGACTAGCGCTAATTCTCAAAAACCTACCTGATTGAAAACGCTAACTAGTTGTCCATCACAACCCGCCAAGCCTCTAGCTTTTCCAGGAAACTTAAACTTGCATGCGCAGGGCTAGTCGACGGCAAGCGAAATAACGGTAGCTCTCTAAAGCTCGGACTTAAGTTAGTAAAGACATGCTTACGATAAGCCGTTTCCGCATAGGCACCATTGAAAAAGACGCACCTAATTTGAGGAAATTGCTCATAAAATCCCTGAAAATCATTAGCTTGCACGCTAGTCTGTAAGATCGAATTATCTAGGCTGCCCGGTCGTTCGCATGAATGCAGCACATCCCAAAGTGCAATTTTGTGCTGCTTTAATAAATCGATTCGCTTTGCATAGCTGCAGTTAGAATCCGCATTCGTTAGCTGCAGCATGATGCGCCAAAATGCGTTTCTGGGATGCGCGTAATATTGCGCCCACTGCAAGGATCGAACGCCCGGCATGCTGCCAAGAATTAATGTGCTGGAAAATTCATCGCAAATAGGCGGGAAGCTTTGAATAAGCTCGGTATTAATCATGCAAATTTTATCGGCGCTTGGTTAAAAAACCACCCAATTAAACAATCAAAGGCTCCGGCTCTAGCTGCACACCAAACTTTTCTTTAACGGTGTCCATAACAAAATTCGCTAACTGCCAAATTTCAGCGCCAGTCGCACGCTTGCGGTTGATAAGCACCAGCGCGTGTTGTTTACTAACCTGCGCGCCGCCGATTTGGTGGCCCTTTAACCCGGCGTTGTCAATCAACCAACCGGCGCTAAGCTTGGCTTTACCCGTGACACCAGTCGGGAAAAAGCTAAAGCCGGATACCTCCGCGCTGATGCGCGCCGCGGTATCGGCATCAACAATGGGGTTTTTGAAGAAGCTTCCCGCGTTGCCGTATTCCAAAGGGTCTGGCAGCTTTTTTTCGCGCAAGGCGCACACCGCTTTGAACACGTCGCGGGCGCTGGGGTTTACCGTTGCTTTGAGCTCGGCCAACTCTTCGCGAATGCCGGCATAGTTGATTTGCAGCGTGGAATCACGCGGCAGGCGAAATTCGACGTGGGTAATGATGTATTTACCCTTGAATTCCAGCTTAAATTTTGACTCGCGATATTTGAAGCCGCATTCGGCGTGGCTAAAGCGTTTGATTTCCAGCGTGTCGCGATCCATCGCTTCCACTGCGTGCACAAAGTTTTCGAGCTCGACACCATAAGCGCCGATATTTTGGATTGGTGCTGCGCCCACGGTACCGGGAATGAGCGCTAAATTCTCTAGCCCAAATAGCGATTGCTTGAGCGAATAATCAACAAAGCGGTGCCAGTTTTCGCCAGCGCCCACGCGCACAATCCCGTGCGACCCTTGGCTGGGAAGCTGCTCTATGCCGGGTATTTGCGGCAGCAAAATAACGCCATCAAAATTTTGCATAAACAAAACATTGCTGCCATCACCCAAAATAAGCAGCGGATCTTGCGCGTCTTTGATGTCTTTGAGCATCAGCCGCAGCGCATCCATGGACCGGCAGCTGACTAAAAATAGCGCCTGCGCTTCCACGCCGAAGGTGTTTAACGCGGTTAAATCAGCATTTTCAAGTACGTTTAGATCATTCATGGTGTGCCGGTGTTCCTTGAGCGCACCCCCTCGGTGGCTCTCGCGGCGCGGATGGCTTCAACGCATTCGCCAATTAAGGCCGGGCCGCGATAGATCATGCCGGTATAGAACTGGATTAGCTCGGCACCAACTGCAACTTTTTTAGCCGCATCCTCGCCAGACAAAATGCCGCCGACTCCAACTAACACCACTTTTGCATCCAAACGTGTGCGCAATTTCGCCAAAATATCAGTCGCACGCTCAAACACCGGTCGGCCGGAAAGCCCGCCCTGCTCCTGGGCATATTTGCCGGAAATGCCAGCACGGCTAATGGTGGTGTTGGTGGCGATCACGCCTTCAAAGCCGGTGCTACTGACGACGCTGGCGATATCGTCCAGATCCGATTCAGTCAAATCGGGCGCAACCTTCAAAAGCATCGGCGTATGTTTGCCGTGTTGCGTGGCCAGATTGATTTGCGCCTCGCGCAGGCCGCCGAGCAGGGTTTTAAGCGCGTCCAGCTGCTGCAAATCACGCAAACCTTGGGTGTTGGGCGAGGAAATATTGACCGTGATGTAGCTAGCACGCGCGTAGACCGCACGCAGGCAAGTTAGATAGTCGCTGAGCGCATCGCTATTGGCGGTATGTTTGTTTTTGCCAATATTGATGCCCAACACGCCAGAATAGCGCGCGCACTCGAGGTTTTTCAGCAGCTCGGGTAAACCACCGTTGTTAAAGCCCAGCCGGTTGATTACCGCGTCAAATTTAGGCAAGCGAAACATGCGCGGCTTAGGATTTCCCGGCTGCGCTTTTGGCGTGACGGTACCGACTTCAATAAAACCAAAACCCAAGCTAGCTAACGCATCGACGTGCGCGGCGTTTTTATCCAAGCCCGCTGCCAAACCGACCGGGTTGCTAAATTCTAGTCCGAGCAATTTGACTGGCATCGGCTTCGGTTTGGAAGCCATC
>JBBQBR010000360.1:0-3791 GCA_038317875.1 Lysobacterales bacterium | reverse complement strand
GCGGCAAGCAGCGCTTCGACGCGTGCACCGCGTTCCAAAGCGGTCAATTCGGTCAGCACGCCTAGAAATTCACGGGTAAACACCGATTCAGTGCGCCAATCGCGCCAACGCTGCCAAATTGCCTGCATCTGGCCGGGCGTACCGCGAATCATCAACGCGCCTGGGCCAGCGTCAATGGGGGCGACAGCAACATCACGCTCGCTCAGCCAGGCACCAAGTTCGGTATGAAGATCAGGCTCAAAGCCGGGGCGGGTCAAAAATAGCAGGGCGTTTATCATGCGCGAAGCTTAGCGGCAAATTGCGTAGTCTTAGGCTTTGGCTTTCTTTGCGATATTCAGGTTCAAACGAGTGCTAAGAATTGAACTAGATAAACCAATCGACCTTGGCCCGTATTTTCCTTCACTCACGCTTTCGCAGCATCAGCCCCAGAATTTCGCCACCAGAGCCAAATCATACTTGCTAGCAACAGCGCCGCCATCGCGTTATGGCCAACCGCAACCCAAAGCGGCAGCGCGAAAACAATATTGCTGATGCCAAGGCTTACCTGTGTTAGCAGACAAGCACACATGAATAGCGCGGGGGTCTGAATGTTTCTGCCGGGGAAAAGTGTCGCGTTTTTTGGGCGCAGTGCTAAAAACGCGAGTAGTAGTAAGTAGCAGGTCACCACAATTGCGCCGATTCGATGCGTCAGGTGCACGGCTGCGCGCGCGGGTGCATCCAGTACGCCGCCCTCGTAGTTCACGCCAATTTCGCGCCAAACGACAAAGCCTTCTTTAAAGTCTGTTTCGGGCAACCACTGGCCTTTGCATTTTGGAAAGTCAGGGCATGCCAGCGCGGCGTAGTTGGTGCTTACCCAGCCACCCAGGGTGATTTGTGCCAACAGTAAAACGATTCCTAAGCGCACCAAATTGGGTGCGATGCTGGGAAGGCGTCGATATTGCGCGCCGGAAATTTTTAAGTGCGCCAACAGCGCGCAATAAAGCAGCAAAGACAGCGTTGCTAGGCCACCTAGTAAGTGTGCGGTTACCACCGCAGGTTTGACTAGCAAGGTGACAGTCCACATGCCGAGTAGTGCTTGAAAGCAGATCAACGCGAGCGTTAAGGTAAGCCAGCGCGCCAGCCCATGCGTGCGAAAAGCGCCATAGAGCAGCGTTAACTCGCCCAACACCATCACCGCACCGGAACCGGGGCCAGCAATTAATGGGTAGCCTTTTGCTTTTATGTAAAGGGTCATTGCGGCTGCAACAAAGGCGCAGCCAATCAGTATCGGCGTGATCGCGGCACGCTGAATACGGCTTGCTAAAAGCGTCAAGCCAAATATCCATAGGCCTAAACCGGCCGCGATATGGCGGTGCACTTGCTCGGGCCAGGCTTTTGCAACATTCACCTCTTCATGCCCGGGCCATGTAAGGCGGCCGTAGCAGGTTGGCCAATCTGGGCAGCCAAGGCCCGCATCGGAAAGGCGTACAAACGCACCGAAGGCGATCAGCACAAAACACCAGATTACGGCGAATAATAGGCCGCGCCGCAACCACTTCCTAGCGTCTTTATCGGTGTGCATCTCAAGCGCATGCATTAGCTGATTACTCCGCTTGATTGCTTTTTGCCGAGCTGACTTGCCTTCAATAGCCGTGCCAAATCTTTGCGAATCTTGCTGCCGTCAAAGTTCGCTGGGTAGCGCATCATCGCGTTGCGCAGTGGGTCTAGCAGCACTACACCGCCGTCGGTAAGGCCCAAACTATGCAACAGCGCGGCGTGTTTTGTCGGCTCAGACCGGCGCACGGTAAAGTTTGCTTCAGGCGGCAAGGTAAAACTGCCTGGGCTGATCAGCTCTAATTTGACGCGACCTAACTCGCGGCCCATGGCTTGGCGCACGTGCGCGAGCAATGAAGTTTGTTCGATGCAGGTGCCGCATGCAGTCGGTGCAAAATACAGCATTGTCCATTGCGCCTCCGCGTTTATTTCCGGTGCGCGTTGTGTCGTCACCAAGCCACTGCTTTCAGATGCGCCGCCGTTCGGTTCGGGCATTGGCACCACGGGGCTAATCAAGACGCCTAAGTTCCTAGTGGGTGCGGGGTGGTAATTTAACAAAGGTGATTGAAACAGCATTGCTAAAAAAACGGGTGCACCAAAACACAGGGCGATTAAGCCCAAGGTTAACCGGCCACGTAATTTTTTTAGCGGGTGACCCTTGGGGCTGGCGATGCCGCTCTTAACAGTGTCGTTGGTAGAATTATTTGGCATTGGATTGTTCTGCATCGGCTTATTGTGCATCGGCTTATTGTGCATCGGGTTGTTCTGCATCGGATTGTTCAATAGGTTTAGGCGTGCGCTTGCGATGCAGCAGCAAAAAAATAATGACTGAAGTCAACGCAAACCCAAACCAAGTGGCGGCATAGCCGCGATGTCTTTCAGGCGGGAAGATGTTTGGGTGCCAAACGCGGGGTAGTTTAAGCACATCAACGGGTTCAGCAATGCCAGCAGCCCCGACAGACGCGCTATTTTCAGGTTCGACTGCATCAAGCAAAAGCACTGCTTTTGCCAATTGCACGCCAAAATATGGACTGAGCGCGTGGGGTTCGATGCGCGTTACTAACCAAGTTGGTGTGTCGGGCGCTGCGCCTATTTCGCCAAGTTTTAGGCCTGACGAGGGTGGCGCAGACAATAGCCCTTTTAAATGCTGAAGCCCGCGCGGCACATTGGGCGTCGGAAAGCTGGAGCGATCAGGCGGGATTGGCATGAAGCCCAGCGCAACTAATACTGCGCCGCCGTCGCTGCTTTGAAACGCCTGGTACACCTGTACGCCGATACGTCCGTTGGCGGTTTGGGAATCCAACAACACGGTTTTTTCAGGAACAAATTGCCCAGAAATTTCTGTGTTTACATAGCTTTGTGCGGGCCATTTTGAAAGTGCCTGCGACAGCGATACGCCTTGAGCGCGCGAGCTTTCCATGAAACTGGCGTAGAGCGCATCTTTATAGCGCGCACGCCCCAATTGCCAGTTGCCAAGCGTCATAAAAAACGTGAGCCCAAACGCTAGCAAGCAAATGCTGGCGAAGTGCGGGCGGTGGAAGAATTTTAGCAAAGTCGGGCGAGGCTTCAAAAAGGCGGGCTCAAAGTTTAAATTAAGGATTGGAAGACAAGATTGCGCCGGTTAGATTTAGCGGTTAAGAATTAGAAGGTAAGATACGCGACATCGCGAAAGCGTTTTGTGAGTGTTGGAAATGCAAAAGCTGGTTATTATCGGTTTTTTGTTGGTTATTGTTTATAACTTGGCTGCGGGCTGTTACTACATGATTTATGACAAAGGGGCGAGCACGCGCACGGTGAAGGCATTGACTTGGCGCATAGGCTTGTCGCTGGCGCTGATTGTTTTGATCGGCATTGGCATTAAGACCGGCTATATCCAGCCGCACGGCGTCAAGCAATGATATCGGGCAAGCTTGGCGCGGCGAAGCGTTGCGGTTTCATACTGAAAACTTGTTTGGTTTTGATTGCTTGTTGGGGCCTTAATGCCTGTGTTGAGGCGCCCAAACCGCTCAATTTTCAACGAATCAGCGTGACTGCGGGCCCGTGCAACGGCGTTTGCCCTGAGTATTCATTGAGCGTAGATGAAAACGGTATCGTCGCATTTCTTGGCAAGCGTAATGTTGCGGTTAAAGCCGGGCGTGCCGCTACGCTGTCACCAAAAAACTTTGAGACTTTAAAAGCAGCCATCCTTGCCGCCAACATCGCCACGCTACAAAGCGATTACACCAGCGATGCGAATTGCCCCGTTAAAAGCATGGGCC
>JBBQBR010000359.1:0-3793 GCA_038317875.1 Lysobacterales bacterium | reverse complement strand
TGCGCGATCACATTGGCTTTGGTTTGTGCCAGTTGAATAACACCGTGTAAAAAACCCCAAAGCGTGATTGCGATTAAATGCGGGTCACCGACATCAGCACGTACAGTGCCATCTTTAATGCCCAAGCTGACGGCCTGAGCAGTCACTGCGTGCACTTCATCACCCGCTAAAACGCATTGCTGCTCTACCGAATCAGCCACGATTTCATCCGGTTTGTGCGACTCAAATGAACTAAGTGCCGCGAAATACATCGGAAATTCTTGCGAATAAGCCAAATACGCCCGGCCAATTGCGGTAATTTGATCTAAGCCGGTTACATGCCGGGCAATTGCTTCCTGGAAGCGATCGCGCAGCAGCTGCATTGCGCGAATGGAAATCGCGAAATGCAGCGCCTCTTTGTCGGGAAAGTACACATACAAAAGTGCGCGCGACACCCGAGCGGTGCGGGCAACATCTTCCATTTTTGCCAAGGTTACGCCGGAACGCGCAAAAACTATTTCTGCCGCATCCAAAATCTCGGATCGGCGGCGTTCTTTTTCTTCTAACCTACGTACAGTTGTATAGCTCATTTCGCAAATTTTATAGATTCCACTAGACACGTGTCAATAGAAAGTCTAAATGCCGCCAAAATAAAATTGCTGCGACCCATATTTGCAAACCATGTTCATGCGCCTTACACCGAAAGAGTACTATGTTAGTCCTCTTTAGCTTTGCGGCACGTCAATGCTCAGAATCAGTAAGCTTAGCGATTACGCGACTGCGCTTTTAGCGCGGATGGCGCAGCTTGGCACACCGATTTCTGCACCGGCCCTGGCTGCGGACACGCGAATTCCAGCATCTACAGTTGCGAAGCTGTTGAAACAATTGGCCAAATACGAACTGGTCAGCGCGACGCGCGGTGTCAGCGGTGGCTACCAACTTAGCCGCGCACCTGCGCTGATCAATATTGCGCAAGTGCTGACAGCACTCGAAGGGCCTCTCGCGCTAACCGAATGCTCCGCACATGATGGCAACTGCGTCAGGGCCGGCTTTTGTGGCACCAAGCGGCACTGGCGTAAAATCAATCAAGCGCTCATTGCTGCGTTAGAAACCGTAACGCTTGCCGAGCTTGCCGCGCCCGAGCATGTGCCCGATCGCTGGCCGGTATTCGCGCCGCGCATAACCGCTGTTGCAGCACAAGTTTAAGGAAATCAGACACATGAACATTCAAGAACAACTACAGAACGCTCCAACTACCGAACCTGGCGGCATGCAGCCTGCGGTGGGCCAGGAAGCACCGAGTCAAGAAAGTAACGGCATGCAGCCTACCGTGGGCCAGGAAGCACCGAGTCAAGAAAGTAACGGCATGCAGGCGGTTCACGACGCGATCAAAAGCACCTATAAGCACGGCTTTACTACCGATATTGAAACTGAAAGCTTTGCTAAAGGCCTCAGTGAAGCCGTTGTACGCGCAATTTCGGCGAAGAAAAACGAGCCGGAATGGTTGACTGATTGGCGCGTGAAAGCCTATCACCACTGGCTGACGATGACGCCGCCGAACTGGGCACAGCTCGAAATTGCTGAAATTGATTTTCAAGACTTGAGCTATTACGCAGCGCCCAAGAAAAACTTGCTCAAAAGCATGGACGAAGTGGATCCAAAACTTTTAGCAACCTTCGATAAGCTCGGTGTGCCACTGCATGAGCGCGCGCGCCTAGCTGGTGTGGCGGTGGATGCAGTGTTTGATTCGGTGTCAGTAGGCACGACCTTTAAGAAGGAATTGAACGCGGTCGGCGTGTTGTTTTGCTCATTTTCCGAGGCCGTTAAGGAGCACCCGGAACTGATCAAACAATATCTAGGCACTGTGGTGCCCACCGGTGACAACTATTTTGCCGCGCTGAACTCAGCGGTATTTTCGGATGGCTCCTTTGTATACATCCCAAAAAACACACGCTGCCCGATGGAGCTGTCGACTTATTTCCGAATAAACGCACGCGATACCGGACAGTTCGAGCGCACGCTCATCATCGCGGAAGCGGGCAGCCACGTCAGCTATTTAGAAGGCTGCACCGCGCCCGTGCGCGATGAAAACCAACTGCACGCGGCGGTCGTTGAATTGGTCGCGCTAGAGTCCGCGGAGATCAAGTATTCAACCGTGCAAAACTGGTATCCAGGCGATGAAAATGGTGTGGGTGGCATCTATAATTTTGTGACTAAACGCGGCGAATGCCGTGGCGCCAACGCAAAAATCAGCTGGACACAGGTCGAGACCGGCTCCGCGATCACCTGGAAATACCCAAGCTGCGTGTTGATTGGTGAAAACTCGACCGGTGAATTTTACTCAGTCGCGCTAACCAATCACCGCCAGCAGGCCGACACCGGCACCAAGATGATCCATATAGGGCGTGGCACGAAAAGCAAAATCATTAGCAAAGGCATCAGCGCTGGGCGTGGGCAAAATAGCTACCGTGGCTTAGTCAAAGTCGAAAAATCCGCCGTGGGTGCGCGCAATTTCACCCAATGCGATTCCCTGCTGATTGGCAAACAATGCGGCGCGCACACCTTTCCCTACATTGAAGTCAAACAGCCCAACGCCATTGTCGAGCACGAAGCCACGACCTCGAAAATCTCTGACGATCAGCTGTTTTACTGCGCGTCACGCGGCATCAGCAAAGAAGACGCGGTGAGTTTGATTGTGGACGGCTTTTGCAAGCAGGTCTTTCGCGAACTACCGATGGAGTTTGCGGTGGAGGCGAAGAAGCTGCTGGAGGTTAGTTTGGAAGGGGCGGTGGGATGAGTGCTAAGCCGATCAATACACCAAAACAAATACCGGGTCGGCAAATAGACTTAGTCATGCGCTACTTCAAGCTGGACGATGAACCCAGCCTCGTTGACGAATACGCATTCATGACAGACTTACAGCGCTGCGAACGCTACCTTTTAATGCGTGCCAACTGGATAAAACAACAATATGGAACTGATCCGGGATTTGATCGAGTTTATCGAGCTGCTACAAAAGCATGAGGTTAGATTCATGATTGTCGGCGGAGTCGCGGTCAATGTGTTGGGCTTCCCACGATTGACCGAAGATTTAGATTTTTGGCTTGCGACAGATCGCGAAAATGCATCGAAGGTTGTAGACACTCTAAACGAATTTGGATTTGCTTCATTGAACCCTAAAGTAGAGGAGTTCATGCAATCTGAAGGCGTTTTTATGTTTGGTAACCCGCCCAATCGAATTGATCTCTTGCTTGGGATCAGCGGCCGCGAGTTTGAAGACTGCTATCCAAGACGCGTCTTTGGGCCACTTTGCGGGCTAAACGTGCCGTTTATTTCTGTTCCCGATCTAGTCGCAAACAAACGCGCCAGTGCACGCCCAAAGGACCTCGCGGATGTACGCGAGTTTGAAAAGAGCAAAAAGTTTGCAGGCCTACTTGGTTCAGCAGTCGTCGTTGTAAAAAAACAATCAATATAGAAAACAACCTAATCATGTTAGAAATCAAAAACTTACACGCCCGCGTCGCCGGTCGAGAAATTCTTAAAGGCGTCAACCTGACCGTCAAAGCTGGCGAAGTACACGCCATCATGGGGCCAAATGGCGCTGGCAAATCCACATTGGGCTATGTGCTGAGCGGCCGCGATGGTTATGAAATTACCGAAGGGTCGGTGCATTTTAATGGCAAAGACGTACTAGCCCTAGAAGCCAACGAGCGCGCGGGCGAAGGCATGTTTTTAGCCTTCCAATATCCGGTCGAAATTTCGGGCGTGAACAACACTTATTTTCTGCGCGCAGCTTTGAACGCACAGCGTAAGT
>JBBQBR010000358.1:0-3795 GCA_038317875.1 Lysobacterales bacterium | reverse complement strand
CATCACTTGCGACTGCGAGGCCTGAAGTTTCTTCAGCTCCCCCTCGGCTGCAAGCGCGCCAATCTCAAAGCGTTTCAAACGCAAAAACAGCCACGAAGCTATCGCTGCGGCACAAGCAAAGAGCAAGAAGCCAAGCCATTCCATCGCGTATGCGTCAACTGAGTGAGGAAGCTGAACTGTCGCAGAGTTCACGCGCCCTGACAATTGCAAGATGCGCAACGAATGCCAAGAACTATGCGCTAGCCCGCACAACGGCCAACAATAAGCGGAATTTTGACAATTTGAGCGGCGGGTGGTGAGACAACACCTACCCCAATTCATGCCGACTGCGCAAGACTGAACAGCGGCGAAAAAGGGGCGTATTCTTCGCGCCGCATTAGAAAATTCTTTTAAGGTTCATTGCTATGTCTGAAACACCTGCGCCAAAGGAAGTGGTGCCCGCTGAAACGGCGGCACCTACCAACCAAGGCCACGCCGCACTGAGTCAAATCGCGCCGGGTCAAACCGCGCCCGGTCAAACCCCGACAAGTCCATCCGCACACGGTCACGCCGGGATAAGTCACGGAAAGCTAATGCCGTTGGTTGTTGGAGCCGTAGGCGTCGTCTTTGGCGACATTGGCACCAGCCCGCTTTATGCAATCAAGGAATGTTTCAATGGCGAGCACGGGTTAGCGCTTAACCCGCGCAATATTTTCGGGGTGCTGTCGTTGATGTTTTGGGCGATGACGATTGTCGTCTCGCTAAAATACGTCACCTTTATTTTGCGCGCGGACAATAAAGGCGAAGGCGGCACGCTGTCTTTGATGGCGTTGGGTCTGCAAAAGTTAAGCAATGCGCGCAATCGCTACATCGCAATTTTGGTTGGCATGATCGGGGCAGCGCTATTTTTTGGCGATGGCGTGATCACGCCAGCAATGACGTTAATGTCAGCCGTAGACGGCATGGCGATCTACAACCCGAAATTTGCCAGCTTTATCGTGCCTATTTCGGTGGCCATCGCGTTCGTACTATTTTTCTTCCAAAGCTATGGAACCGCTAAAGTGGGCGCTTTTTTTGGGCCAATTATGTCGCTTTGGTTTATCACGCTTGCAGTTTTGGGTGTCATCAACATTGTGCAGGCGCCCGAAATATTGACCGCGTTTTCGCCGCATCATGCGATTTCTTTCATACTACACAACCCAGGAAACGCGTTTATGGTGCTGGGTGCGGTATTTTTGGTTATGACCGGCGGCGAAGCACTCTACGCTGACATCGGCCATTTCGGGGTAAAGCCAATTCGTTTTGGTTGGTTTGGCTTTGTAATGCCGACGATTTTAATCAATTACATGGGCCAAGGCGCGCTATTGCTCGCCCACGGCGATGATCGTGTCGTGCGTTCTAACCCGTTTTTCCATATGGTGCCAGAATCGATGCTGTTGCCGCTGGTGATTTTGGCGACTGTAGCCGCCGTGATCGCCTCGCAAGCGGTCATTACGGGTGTGTTTTCAGTAACGCGGCAAGCGATCCAGCTTGGCTTGCTTCCGCGTATGGAGATTGTGCACACCAGTGAAACATCCATGGGTCAAATTTATGTACCTGCGGTCAATTGGATGCTAATGCTGTGTGTCGTGGGCCTAATCTTGTCGTTTCAAAGTTCCAGCGCCATTGCGGCGGCCTATGGTGTGGCAGTTTCGCTAACCATGGTATTGGAGTTGGGGCTACTGTTTGTAGTGGCTAAAAAGCTCTGGAACTGGGGGCCATTGGGCATCAGCATGCTGGTGTTTTTCATGTTGGTCGATTTGACGTTTTTCACGTCCAATGCGATCAAAATTCCACAGGGTGGTTGGTTTCCACTCGTAATGGCGGGCGGGCTGCTGGTAATCATGAGCACCTGGCGTCGTGGTCGAAAATTAGTTGCCGATGCGATTCAAAACCAAAGCATGCCGCTCGATGTTTTCATGATGGCAACCGAGGGCGTACCGCGCGTCGATGGCAGCGCCGTGTTTTTGACGCGCACGCCCGAAGGAATTCCGCACACACTTTTGCACAACTTAAAGCACAACAAAGTGCTGCATAACCGGGTGGTGATGCTCAGCTTAGTAGTTGAAGACGTTGCCCGCATACCGGATGAAGATCGTATTGAAGTGACCGATTTCGGCCAGGGGTTTTATCGAGTTGTGGCGAAATTTGGCTTTGTCGAGGACACGGAAGTGCCACACGTATTGGGCCTTTGCAAAGCACACGGACTCGATTTTGACATGATGGACACCACTTTCTTTTTGGGGCGGGAAACGCTGCTGCCGAGCAAACATCCCGGCATGGCGATGTGGCGCGAGCATCTGTTTAGCTGGATGTGGAAAAACGCCAGCCGCGCCATGGACTTTCTGCGTTTACCACCAAATCGGGTGGTGGAATTGGGTACTCAGGTGGAAATCTGAGTTGCATTAAATTAGGCAATCAAGCTGAAGTTAGCCTCTGTGCCTCGTCATTGCGAGCGCAGCGAAGCAATCCATTTGCTTTTAAAACGCGCGGCATGTCAGAAATTTGGATTGCCACGTCGCTGCGCTCCTCGCAAAGACGAGGCAATAGGTTAACCGCTGATTTTAGTCAGCAAAATCCGTCGGCCGTTTTCGCGCTCTAGAAATTCAGGCGAAGCAATGGGTTCAATGATCGGATCTAACGGCGCTGCACCGGCTATAGGTGCTACCCCATGCGCGCAAGCACGGCCTGCGTGCTTGCTCAGATACGCGGCGGCATCCGCAAGGCCGATTACCTGATCAACGCTAAATCGTGCACCGAACGGAGCCGGAAAGGGTAGCGGCGCAAAACCAATTGATGCCGTAATTGTCACCGTTTTCCCGTGTCCGATTCGAATCGGATCACTGCTAATTAGCTTGAGCATGCGCCGAGCCAGCTTTATCGCAGTATCACCATCAGCGTCTCTGGCGACCAATAAGAACTCTTCGCCACCCCAGCGCAAGATGGCATCGCCGTTGCGAATAAAATGGCGCAGGCGTTGCGCCACTTCGATCAAAACGGCGTCGCCCGCGTCATGTCCAAATTCGTCATTGACGCGCTTGAAATGATCTAGATCGAGCAGAAAAAAGGTTAAACCTTGATCCCTAGTTTGGCGCCGTTCTAAGCCTGCACTGCGCGCAAAGGTCTCAACTTGCGGTCGGTCCAAAAAGCTACGTAAATAGCGCCGGTTATGCAGCCCGGTAAGTGTGTCAGTCACAACCGACACCGAAAGTTCGCGGTTCAATTGTTCTAGTTGCTGTTTGCGCGCCTCGATCTCGGAATTTCTTTCCTCTAATACGCGTCTTGATTCCAAAAGTTCAATAATCGCCGCCTCGCGATCACGCTGAGCTCGATATGCGTTGACGTGGTAGCGAATGCGCGCAGCTAATTCTAACGCGCTAGGCAGCTTGACTACGTAGTCATTACCGCCACGCGCGAACGCCTCCGCCTTAGTCAGCGGCTCTTCCACGGCGCTCAAAACCATCACCGGAACATTGGCGAGCGCAGCAACACTGCGATAGGCTCTGATTAGATCTAACCCGTCAATTTCATCAAGCTGCAAATCTTGCAAAATCAACTCAGGCTGCACCGCCAAAGCGCGCTCGAGCGCCTGCGCGCCATCGCGCTCGGAATGCAGTTCGATATCCTCGCAATCAATCAACATGCGGCGAACCGCTGCATGGATGATCGGCTGATCGTCGACCAACAACACTCGACTGGGCGCGCTCATCTCGGCTCAAAGCGAGTGGAGGAGATGCATTTTCCAATTGCAGCAGGATTTAAAATGTGGACTGCCCC
>JBBQBR010000357.1:0-3799 GCA_038317875.1 Lysobacterales bacterium | reverse complement strand
TTTATCCTTTCCAACATCGCCGCACTGGGGCATAGCGCCACTTCGTTGAGCTGATTCAGCGGTGTGCTCACGGTATTGAGGTGCTGGTGCAAATCGGCGGCGTTCGAGTCTATAAACAGCAGGCCGGTAACCACTTCACCTAGGGCCTGATGCTTCAGCAAGTAATTGATCGCGGCAATTCGATCTGTGGCGTCGTATTCGGGATCAAGCTTATGCAAGCGCAGCGTGGAACCATCGTGCTGCGTGATATCGCTGGTGCTGCCTTCGGCATAGTCCACTGTTAGCTCAGCACGTTTGGGAATCATGTCGAGTCGATTCACAGAATCATTGTGCGCCCGCACGTAGTCGTAGCTTTTCGTGCTGCCGCTGTGATTATTGAACGCCACGCACGGGCTCACGATGTCGATCACCGCCGAGCCTGGATGCGCAATGGCGGCTTTGATCAAGGGCACCAGCTGGGCTTTATCGCCGGAAAAACTGCGTGCGGCAAAACTGACCCCAAGCTGCAGCGCCATGCCGATCAGATCAATCGGGCTATCGCTATTGACCACGCCGCGTTTGGAGGTGGAACCGGCGTCGGCGGTGGCGGAAAACTGGCCTTTGGTCAGGCCATAAACGCCATTGTTTTCAACAATATAGACCATGTTGACGCCACGGCGTACCGCGTGTGCAAACTGCCCAAGCCCAATTGAGGCCGAATCGCCGTCACCTGAAACACCCAAATACAGCAGCTCACGATTCGCTAAATTAGCGCCGGTCAACACCGATGGCATGCGCCCGTGCACCGTGTTAAAGCCATGCGAATTACCGAGGAAATAGTCCGGCGTTTTCGAGCTACAGCCGATGCCAGACAGCTTTGCGACGCGATGCGGCTCGATATGCATCTCCCAACAGGCTTGGATGATCGCCGCCGAAATCGAGTCGTGGCCACAGCCGGCACACAGCGTGGATACTTTGCCCTCGTAATCGCGCCGGGTGTAGCCGACTTGATTACGCTGCAGGCTGGGGTGGTGCAGTGCCGGTTTGGTTAGGTAAGTCATAGGGAATCCACCGTTTGTGGCGTTCGGGCGCCATTTTTTTGCTCACCAATTTTTTGCTCACGCGCAAGAATCGCAGCGGCGATAAAACGCGCCGTAATCGGCGTGCCATCATAATGCAGCACGCTCGGCAGCACCGCCGGATTGAAGCCAAATTCGGACACTAATAAAGACTTTATTTGCGCATCGCGATTTTGCTCCACCACATAAACATGCGTGTGCTGTGCGACAAATTCAGCCACCGAATCGGGAAAAGGATAGGCGCGCAAACGCAGGCTATCGAGGTGCACGCCGCTAACCTCAAGCTGATCCAGCGCTTCACTCAAGGCCGGGCTAGTGGAGCCAAAATAGATCACGCCAATCGCAGTCTTAAGCGCTGCCATGCGCAGCACGGGCTGTGGCACCAACGCTTTGGCGGTATTAAATTTGCGCAATAGCCGCTCAACATTGTCGACGTAATCTACGCCCTTTTCGGAATAGCGCGCATAGCTATCGCGCGTGGTGCCGCGTGTAAAAAAGCTGCCGCGCGTGGCGTGCGTACCGGGATAAGTGCGATACGCAATGCCATCGCCATCGACATCGACATAGCGGCCAAAATCACGGCCTGATTCCAGCGCTTGTGCAGTCATTACCTTGCCGCGATCCAATTTCCGCGCATCGTCCCAGACCAATGGCTTGCACAAGCGCTGATTCATGCCGATATCCAAATCGCTCATCACAAAAATGGGCGTTTGCAAGCGGTCTGCTAGATCCAAAGCTGCCGCCGAATGCTCAAAACACTCGGTTGGGTCCTCAGGAAATAACAAGATATGCTTGGTGTCGCCATGTGATGCATAGGCGCAGGCCAACACATCAGACTGCTGCGTGCGGGTGGGCATGCCGGTGGAAGGCCCGCCGCGCTGAATATTGATAATCGTGGCGGGAATCTCGGCAAAATAAGCAAGGCCGAGAAACTCGTTCATCAGGGAAATGCCGGGGCCGGAGGTAGTTGTGAACGCGCGCGCACCGTTCCAGCATGCCCCCACCACCATGCCAATCGAAGCAATCTCATCCTCGGCCTGCACGATTGCGTAGCGATTTGCCCCAGAAACTGGGTCAACACGCAACTGTTGGCAATATTTTTGAAAACTTTCCGCGACCGAAGAAGAGGGCGTGATCGGATACCAAGCGCACACCGTGGCACCGCCATAAACGCAACCGAGCGCTGCGGCACTGTTGCCGTCAATAAAAATTTTGTCCCCGACAGCATCGGCCGCCTGCACACGCAAACGCAGCGGATGCGCTAGGTTCGCACGCGCGTAATCGGCACCCATATGTAAGGCGCGCGTGTTGGCGCTCAACAACTTTTCTTTGCCCTTATATTGTTCGGCAAATAACGTTTCAATCACCGCCAGCGGCAGCTCAAGCAACACCGCAAGCGCGCCCACATACATAATGTTTTTGAACAGCTGGCGCTGGCGCGGGTCGGCAAATGCGGCGTTGCACAGTTGTGTTAGCGGCACGCCCAACACGTGCACACCGGCTGGAAATTCATCGCGCGATATGGGTTTGGTGCTGTCGTAAAACACATAGCCGCCGGGTTTAAGTTCGGCCAGATCGGCGGCCCAGGTTTGCGGGTTCATTGCGACCAGCAAGTCCACGCCACCGCGTCGGCCCAAATAGCCTTTTTCAGTGACGCGTACTTCGTACCAAGTCGGCAAGCCCTGGATGTTGGAGGGAAAAATATTGCGCGGGCTGACCGGTACGCCCATGCGCAAGATTGCTTTCGCAAACAACTCGTTTGCTGACGCCGACCCCGAGCCATTGACGTTGGCAAATTTGACGACGAAATCGTTAATTGCGAGGTCCTCTTGGGCCAGATCGGTGCTTACTGCTTCCGCGCTGACCACGTCCACGTTCACTTGCTCTGCGTTCACTTGCTCTGAGTTCACTTGCTCTGAATTCACTTGCTCTGAGTTCACTTGCTCTGAGTTCACTTGCTCGGCATTAACTATATCGGCACTCACTATATCGGCACTCACTTTGAACAGCCAGAATTACAGGCACCTGCGCTGGCAGCCGCGCCCGCATGCGTCATCTCTAAATAAAATTTCTGCATATCCCAAGCACCCGTCGGGCAACGCTCGGCACACAAGCCGCAGTGCAGACACACATCTTCATCCTTCACCATCACCCGCGAAGTTTTCAGCGGCCCAGACACGTACAGCTCTTGCGTCAAATTGAGCGCCGGCGCACTGAGCCGACCGCGCAAATCCGCCTCATCGCCATTATGCGTAAAGGTGATGCAATCGGTCGGGCAAATATCAACGCAGGCATCGCACTCAATGCAGGCGTCTTTGGCAAATACCGTTTGCGCGTCGCAATTAAGGCAACGTCCGGCCTCTTTAATTGCGGTGGCAATATCAAAGCCCAGCTCGACTTCGATTTTGATACTGCTCAGCGCCTGCCGTTGCGCCACCAATGGCACGGCGTAGCGCAGATCGCGCACCACTTCGTTGTCATAACTCCACTCGTGGATGCCCATTTTTTGCGACAGCAATTGCGTCATCGGCGGCGGGCGCTGGGTAACATCCCCACCGGATAGCAGCAAATCAATAGACACCGCCGCCTCATGCCCGTGCGCCACCGCCCAAATAATATTTTTAGGGCCAAACGCCGAATCACCGCCAAAGAAAACCTGTGGCAAGGTCGAGCCAAACGTGAGCGGATCGAGCACTGGCAAACCATCCGCGCCGAATTCCAGCCCTAAATCACGCTCAATC
>JBBQBR010000356.1:0-3803 GCA_038317875.1 Lysobacterales bacterium | reverse complement strand
CCGCCGCACGATTGATATCTTGTCGAAAAACGAGTGGCGGGGCTGATGCGGGCATGGGTTTGGCTCTTGATGGAGGAAGGGTTCGATGATCATTTATGCCTGCCATGGCAGATCTAAATAGCAGTGCTTGTTCATTTAATGCGTCGGTGTCAATCGCTCATTCAAACTCGCCAGCAGCGCGGCCCAGCCGGGCAGGGCATGAAGGGTTTGTAAATCGGCGCTGTCCAGCAGATCCGCACTCCAATCGCGATGCGCCAGCGCCACTTGCAGTGCGGCCATCGCTGCCGCGGCTTGGCCGGTGCGCGCTAGATAATGCGCGCGGGTGATGTGGATCATGGCTTGATCGAGGGCACAGGGCTGATCGAATCGGGGTTGATCGGCGCAGCGTGGATCTAGCGCGAGCGCTTTGGCATAGTGCTGGGCTGCCAGTGCAGGTTGCGCCAAGTCGAGCTGAATCAGCGCCAGCAGCAGCTGCGAAACCGATTCGTCCAGCGGGTACTTTGCAGCCTGTGCAAGCGCACGATATTCCGCTGCGGCTTGGGTTGCGGCTGAAAAATCGCGCAGGCCGCGCTGGGCGAGCGCGAGTTTGCGGGTTGTGCTTAGGCGCTGCTTGAGCGTGCTAGAACTTTCTGGGATCCGCGCAAGTAGCGCCTGCAGCAGCGTGGCGGCCTGCGCATAGCGGCCCCGCAAAAGCAATATTTCCGCCTGCGTGTCGGTGTGCACAAAGCTGCGTGGGTGGTTTTCGCCGAGGCTCTGATGAATCAGCGCAAGCGCCTGCAATAGCAAGGCATCGGCCGCATCCAGTTGCCCCAAGCGCAGCCTTACTGCGGCTTCGTTGTGCATGCTATCTGCGCGGTCAGGATGCGTTTCGGGCAGATTAAGCGCCTCATTGGCGCGGGATTTTTCGATCCGCGCAAGCGCTGCGTGTAGATTGCCTGCCTTGCGCTGCATGAGGCTCATATTGTTATAGAGGGTCGAGAAATTGGGGTGCGCGGCGGGCAAAAGTTGCTCAAACATAGCGCCCGATTCCTCCAACGTAACGATCGCAAGCTGGAGTTCGCCCAGATCGCTTTGCACGGCTGCCAGATTGAGCAGGGTGCTGGCTAAGCGCACTGTGGGTTTGGCGGTGAGCGCTTTTTCTAGCGCGATGACGCTGCGATAGGCCGCTTGCGCCTCCAGCAATTTTCCGCTGCGGCGCAGCGCGATGGCCTGATTGTTCAGCGCACGCCCCGCTTCGGCGCTGCCCGCCATGCCAGCACGGGTCAGCACCTGGTAGGCCTCGCCGTGGCGCGCAATCGCCAGCGGAAATTCGCTGCGATCACGCGCGATGGTGCCAAGGCGATCCAGCACAAAAGCTAGCCGCCTAGCTTGGCTAGGCCGCTCTTGCTGGCGCGCCGCGAGCGCACTCTTCAGCAGCTTTTTGGCAGCGTTGTAATCACCCAGCGCCCAGGAAGCTTCGGCTAAATTTTCTAAAGCCAGCAGGCGCACACTGGGCGCAAGTGCTGCCGCAGTTTTCGGATCCTGCAATTGGCTTACGCCGCGCGCCAGCAAATCGCGGGCGCTTGGGTCGCGGCCGGGCTCGTTGCCTGGGTTGGCCGCCTTAAACAGGCTCAACATGAAACCGGTTGTTGATTCGGCTTGCGCTTGCGCCAGCCTAGCCTGCTCAGCGGCATTCTGGGCACGCAGATAGCCATGCGTTGCCAAGGCAGAGCCGAACAATACTGAGACTGCGGCTATACCGGCGGCCACCGCCAGCGCCCGATTGCGCCTGGCCCACTTGCGCAAACGGTGATGCCAACTGGGGGCTTTGGCCAACACCGGCTGATCGTCCAAAAAGCGGCGCAAATCAGCGGCAAATTCCGACACGCTGGTGTAGCGCTGATCGCGATCTTTCGCTAGCGCTTTGAGCACCACGGCATCTAGATCGCCGCGCAGGCGCCTTGCCCATTCGGCGCTGGAAAGCGAACCGCGATCGCCGTGCTGGGCCTGCACCAACTGGCTGGGCGGCGCAGGTTCTTCTTCGCGAATGCGCCGGCACATTTCATCAAAGGCGAAGCTGCGCAATTGCGCCAGGCTCAGCGGCAATTGGCCCACCAGCAGTTCAAACAGAAGCAGGCCTAGGGCATAGACATCTGAGCGCGTGTCGACGTCAACCGCGCCCATGCTGGCCTGCTCTGGGCTCATGTATTCAGGTGTGCCCAGAAGTTCGCCCGATTGCGTCATGCGAAGTTGATCGCCGTCCACCAATGCGGTGATTGCTTTTGCAATGCCAAAATCAATCACGCGCGGCTGCGCGCTGCCGTCTTGTGCGGTGCTGATCAAAATATTGCTGGGCTTCAGATCCCGGTGGATGACGCCCTTTAAGTGCGCATGCTGCACCGCCTCGCACACGGGCAGCAGCAGCTCGATGCGCTCGCGAAAGCCCAGATTGCGCGCCAGTACCCAGTCAGAAATAGAAATGCCATCCACCAGCTCCATGGCAAACCAGGGCCGGCCATCGGTGTGAGTGCCGACGTCCAAAATCCTTGCAATATTAGGGTGGTCTAGTCGCGTGAGGGTTTGGCGTTCGGCCATAAAGCGTTCGAGCGAGCGTTCGTCGGAAAGCCCCGTGCGCGACAGTTTGATCGCAACGCGGCGCTGCACGGGCGCTGTTTGTTCGGCTTCAAACACCTGGCCCATACCGCCTTCGCCGATTTTCTTCAGTACGGTATAGGGGCCAATCACGCTCGGATACGCGGGTGTCCCCGCTAACTGTTGCGCGGTCTTGGCAAAGTCATCCAGGGCGCGCTCGCTGGCGGCAATGTGGCTGGATTTTCCAAACAGCGCGGCCAATTCTAGGTGCAGGCTCGGCTCTTCTTTTGCCAGCTGATTCAGCCGTGTCAGTCGGGTAGCGTCGTCTAAATCAACCCACTGGTGAAACAGGGTTTCCAGGCGCTGCTTGCGCTCAGTTTGCGTCATGAGTTGCTCCTTCCATGTGCACCGCTAGCCATCGTTTGGAAAAGCGCCAATCGCGCTCAATGCTGGTGATGGAAACCCCTAAAATCTGGGCGATTTCTTCCATTGATGCGCCCCAAAATACCCGCAGCCGCACCACGTCGGCCTTACGCGCATCCAACAGCTGCAGCTGCACTAGCGCCGGCGGCACGCGCGCTAGATCCATTTCCGTTTGAGGGTCTGAAGGCTCCGCCAGCGCGTCCGACCAACTTACACGCTGGTAGGCACCGCCGCGCTTTTCTGACTGGCGCGCGCGGTGGTAGTCGATCATGGCGTGCACCATGATTTGTGTGGCATAAGCAAAAAATTGGCCGCGACTGATAAAGAGCTGGCGCTGGCTGAGCACTTTCAGCAGCGCATCGTGGGCAAAAATGCGCGGTTCCAGGGTCAAGCCGTGCGCACCGCCGCACTTTGCCATTTCCCGTTCGGCAATACGCTCCAGCGCTTGAATAACCGCTTCGGCGAGCCGCTCATCTGAGTGCTCTTTGCCACGTGAGAGTTGCTGCAACAGCAGTGTTATAGGCTCGCTGTTCATGGGTGTTTATCGATTGGCATGGGCGCTGGAATCGTTCTAATACTAACTCTATACGCGATTGCCGCCCAAAACCCTTCATGCAGCGCCTAACCTAGCGGCGCACGCCCCAACGCCAGCCCCGAGCTAGCAGCGGCCATAAAATTAAATGCGTGATCGCCGAAAACGCAGCCAACACGGCACCAATTGCGGTTGGCAAAACAGTACCGAAAACGACATTCATCCCTAACACAAAGCCGAGCAAAGTCTCGGCGCGGTAAGCAGGTAATACGAGCGC
>JBBQBR010000355.1:0-3805 GCA_038317875.1 Lysobacterales bacterium | reverse complement strand
GCCGTTGCCAGCGTGGAATATCGCTAAAGCTGGCGTAGCCGCCCAGCAGCTCGTCGCCGCCGACACCACTGAGCGCCACTTTCAGGCCTAAGGCGGCGGTGGCTTTGCTGACCATCCAAGTGTTCATGCCATCAATACTGGGCTGATCCATCGCGCTTAAAAATGTGCTTAGATCACCGGCGAAATCAGCTTCGGTGATCCAGCATTCGCTGTGCGCCGCTTGGTAATACGCAGCGACTTCCGCCGCCAAAACCCCTTCGTCCACCGCTAAACCGTCGAATTCGCGGAAACGCACGGTCAGGGTTTGCACATTTGATACTCCGGCATCGCGCATCAAACCGAGTAATGCACCGGAATCGACACCAGCAGACAAAAATGCGCCGACTGGCACGTCGGCCTCCAAATGTTGTTTGACGCTATCGAGCAATGCTGCTTGCAAGGCTTCCGTGCTGGCCTCACTTCTGGGCCGGATAAATGCTTCGCTCAAACTGAGTACGTTACGCAATTGCGGCGAACGACCCGCTTCAATGATCAGCGCAGTACCCGGCGGCAAAGCGCGCACGGCGCTTAAATAGGTCAGCGGTTCGGGCACGCTGCCGTAAAGCAAAAATCCGACCTCGGCGGCGGCATCGCGCTCGACGGAGATTTTCCCATGCTGTGCCAATGCTTTCACGCTAGATGCAAAGGCAATCTGGCCGCCACGATCGGCGTAATACATCGGCTTAATACCATATGGGTCACGTGCCAAAATCAGGGTGCGCGCGGCGATATCGTAAAAGCCTAGGCTAAACATGCCGCGTAAGCGCCGCAAGCCAGCCGTTCCTTCGCGGCAAAGCAATTCCAGCACGACTTCAGTATCGCCCTCGGTTTTCAATATCGCACCGGCGTTAATTAGCTCGGCTCTAAGCGCACGGTAGTTATAGATTTCACCGTTGAAAACAATCACTGCGCTGCCATCGCTGCGCTGCAGTGGCTGATCGGAGCGCGCTGCTAAATCGATAATCGACAGCCGTCGATGCGCCAAGCCGATGCGTTGATCCTCGCTCAGCCAAAGGCCCGCGCCGTCCGGCCCGCGCAAACGCATCGCATCGCGCACCCGCACCAGGGCAGCAGCGTCGACAGCAGGCGCATTGGCGCCATAGCTAAATTCGCCCGCGATCCCGCACATCTAAAGCCGCCCATCGCTATCAGCGGTTGCAAGCAGCCGTTTGACGTCATAAATCAGCCCGTATGGCTTTAGCAGCGTGCGAATTCCCGCAGCACCCAACTCGGCGAACTGCTGATGCGCAACCGCTACAATGGCTAGATCGAAACTGCCTGACGTCGGCGTGATCAACTGCAAGCCGTTGACGACATCGCCATGTGCGGCGGCAACTACGGGGTCATAAAGCGCTACTTCGGCACCAAAACTTTGCAGCTCAGCGGCAATATCAAACACGCGGCTATTGCGCGTATCGCTGCAGTTCTCTTTGAAAGCTACCCCCAAAATCAGCACTTTCGCGCTGGTCGCCGCCAACCCGCGCCGCGCACAGAGCTTCAAAACCTCCGCGCAGATGTGCCCGACCATGCCTTCATTGACCAAACGCGCGGTGCTAATCAGCGCTGGGTGATAGCCCAAAGATTGTGCGCGGTGAATTAAATAGTACGGATCCACGCCTATGCAGTGGCCGCCGACTAAGCCTGGGCGAAAATCGAGAAAATTCCATTTGCTGCGCGCCGCCGCCAAGACCGCCGCGCTATCTAGTTTCAGATGTGTACAGACCTGGGCAAACTCATTGACCAGCGCAATATTGACGTCGCGCTGCACGTTCTCGATCACTTTCGCCGCCTCAGCAGTGCGAATGCTGGCGGCGCGAAATGTGCCCGCAGTAATAATCGATTTGTAAAGCGCATCGACTTGATCTGCTGCCGCTGGCGTCGAGCCGGAGGTGATTTTGACGATCGATGCCAATTGGTGTATTCGATCGCCGGGATTAATGCGTTCCGGGCTGTAGCCTAAAACAAAGTCCACATTCAATGTTAGGCTCGAACCCTCACTCAATAGCGGCGCACAAAATTCCTCAGTGCAGCCTGGGTAAACGGTGGACTCAAACACCACTAAATCGCCACGCTTCAAAAACTTCGCGATCAATCTGCATGCGGCTTCTAGCGGCCCTAAATCCGGGCGTTTGTCGCTATTGACCGGCGTCGGTACCGTCACAATGTAGACGCTCGCTGCCGCCAATACCTGCGCATCGCAGCTCAACATCAAGCCAGCAGCGAGCGCTGCGTTAAGCGCAACCGCGTCGGCTTCGCCATTTGCATCGCTGCCCTGGCATAAGGCATTTACGCGTGCGGCGTCAATATCGAAGCCGACCACTTGCATGTGTGCACCGCTGCGGCTGAAGGCTAGCGCAAGCGGCAAGCCGACGTAACCTAAGCCTAGGATGGCTATCATAGGGTGTTTAGCTATGGGGTGCTTAGCTATGGGGTGCTTAGCTAGCGCCATGATATTTTGTGCGAATGTAGGAGGTTGACATGTACGGGTGCAGTTAAATCAGCTGGATTTTCGATAATAGCCTGATCCCGTTGAGTGCCGTGCAGGCATACCGGGATTTCAACATACCGGGATTTCAACATGCCGGGATTTCAAATAGTAAGGTGTGGCGCATTAGCTTTGTCATTTGCGCAGTAGGCGATGCCGGCGGCAATTCACCTGTGCCGCTCAGCCTTAGTCTGTGCAAGCGCCGAGCATTCGGGTTATAAACGCGTTCCAATCTAGCAATCGAATTTTGTATGCAAAATCAAACGCCAGTACCCGAAAACAATCCGTATGCGCCACCTGTGGCGGCACTTGAAGTTGCCAGCACACAAGATTTTTACGTGGTATCGATGCGCAAATTTTGGACTCTGAGCATCGCGACTGCAGGAATGTACTTCGTGTATTGGGGTTTTCGTCACTACCAAGCGATTCGCGAGAAGTCTCAACAGGCAATGTGGCCCATTGCACGGGGAATTTTTATGATTTTCTTTTTCAACGATTTGTACCGACGCTTTGCAGTTCAGGCACTTTCACGCAGTCGCAATTTCACGTTCAACCATGCGCAGTATGCAGCCGCATGCGTGGTCGTTGTTTTGATTAGCACCGTCTGCGGGCAGCTGTCATCGCGCGAGATTGGTGTGCCGATAACGAACCTTGTGCCCTTGATTTTGATCTTTGCACAAGCCTATCTAATGGCAGCGGCGCAGAGCGTCGCGAACTTTGCCTGTGATGATGAAAATGGTAGCGCCAACGCGAATATTAGTCCTTTGAATGTGCTGTGGATGGCGATAGGCGCACTAACTTGGGGCTTAGTTCTCTTTGGAATTTATGTGACTGTATTCAGTCCAGAGCTTTTGCGTGCTGTTAGTAATGGTGGCTAGCATCAAGCTGCGCTATTTCAGATTTAAGTTTGATGTAAAAAACCAGGCTTATACCAGCGCATCGCTACAATTAAACTAACTTCGCTCCGAACCTGCCGGTGCCTTCAACAAAGCATCAAAGTAGGCAATAGTCTTGAGCAAGCCTTCCTTAAGTTGCACATTTGGCGCCCAGGCTAATTCGCGCTGCGCCATCGTAATGTCCGGGCGGCGTTGCGTGGGATCATCGGGCGGCAGAGGCAAGTGCACGAGTGTGCTCTTCGCACCCGTTAACTCGATGACTAATTCTGCTAACTGGCGAATGGTGAATTCACCCGGGTTGCCGATATTCATTGGCCCGGTAATGTGATCGCCCGTTGCCATCAGCCTCAAAAAGCCTTCAACCAGATCATCGACATAGCAAAAC
>JBBQBR010000354.1:0-3816 GCA_038317875.1 Lysobacterales bacterium | reverse complement strand
TTCACCCCGTCAATAATACCCACCATAGGCCGCAGCTCATCGACGTTGGGGCTGACCTGCACGACACCACCAATAATTTGCGATATATCTTCCGATAGTGCAGGTAAGAAATTACCGCCATTGATACGTGTACCACCCACTGAACCCGGCCCGGTAAACGATTTTAATTCGGGGTGGTTGGTTTCTAAACCGGAATCAGCGATCGCCACTAGGCCCCAACCGCCAGCCCAGGCCCAGGCTTGCGGCACCTTCATGCCTTCCAAGTGATATTGATCTTGAATCACCGGTTCCGTTTTAGCCACTGCTGGGATATGGGGTAGAGGCGAGTGTTCGACGCTCGGCGGCGTGGAAAACTCCCCGGTCAGCGGTTCGTGTACAAACAAAACGAACGGATCCGCCTGAAGCGCTGCTTTCGCTGCCACTAAATTGGCGCTGCGATTGTATTGCACAATCACGTAACGCTCTAATTTGGCGCGCGTCACATCAGGATTGCTGCGCAGATAGCTCGCAAAGTCGCCAGCGGCGCGCTTTGGCAAGGCTGCAACCACTTTACGCGGCGATTCTACCCGCAGCCCAATTAACGGCACAGGCAGCGGGTTGCCAGAAGAAAAGCCAAAGCTGGTCAGGTCGCTAACGGTGGGCGCATTCGCCGCACCGGACAGCAAAACATACAGGTATTGATAGGGGTCGACAAAAGTGATCGGCCCACCTTCGACGGGCGCGGTAATTGCAATCGCGCCATTTTGTACGCCGCACGTGACCGCCTGCGCGGCTGCGTTGAAGCAAAGCGGCCCAGCGCCTGATAGACGCGCGGATCCGGCGGCGGCATTGTTACGAACGGTAAACGGAATTTCACAATAGATCGTCGCGGCGGTGGCTGCCAAGGTATTGAGCGGCAAAAGCACGACCACGCGATTCGCGCTGGCTTTGGCGCACATACCGCCGTTGCGACCGGCGCCGGGGATATTGCCGCTCTCAACCGGTAGGGACAACCGGGCATCATCAAAGATAATATCCAGTTGCGCGCCGAGGGTTTGACCGTCACCGGCTAAACGAACTTCAATTGGAACCAGCGCGTTGCGCGCGCCCGCGCCGCTGCCAACGCTCCATTCTGCGGCATTGATGCCAAGTGATGTCGATAAAAGCAAGATTGGCGAAAAAATTCGCACAAATCCCGCGCCTGCAAAAGGCAACTTCTTCATAAATAACCCACAAAAGCATAAAATTGTGACCGAGGTTGCCACAAATTATCACCTTGTCAAGGCTCCTATTAGTTCGAGCCGGAACACTCAAGCCAAATCACCCCGTAGGCGCTTGACCTCTGCCTCCAGTACTTCAGCCTTCGCCGCTTGTGGCGTAATGGGTGAACCAATCACAAGCGCTACACGCGCAAATAATCGGCGCGGCAATTTCATCTTTCTATTATGACGATCCCACCGGCTAAACATACTGCCCCACAAACCCTGCAAAGCCAACGGCAGTACCAACACCGGATCACGTTCCAACGCCAATTCGACGCCACGTTTGAACTCTTTCACGTCCCCGTCCGGCGTTAGACCGCCTTCTGGGAAGATGCACACGACTTCACCGGCCTTTAGTGCGTTGCTTATTGCCTCAAAGGCTTGTGCATACATTTCTGGATTTTCGTTACGCCCGGCGATAGGGATCGCGCGCGCGGTTTTGAATAGCCAATTAGCACCTGGCGCTTGAAAAATTTTCCAATACATCACGAATACCGTTGGCCGTGGGATGCAGCCTGCAATAATAAGTGGGTCAGTAAAGCCAACGTGGTTGGACACCATCAATACGGGCCCTTCCTCGGGTAAGTTTTCGATGCCCTCCACCTTCACTCGATACATCACATTAATAAGTATCCAGCAGCAAAAGCGCATCAGGAACTCGGGCACAAGCGTAAAAATATAGATCGCAACCAGCAAATTTAAGATTGCTGTGATCAGCAAAATTTGTGGGATGTTAAAGCTAAGTTTCAGGAGCAACACCGTTAGCAACGACGCCGTGACCATAAATGCCGCATTCAAGATATTGTTCGCGGCAATGATGCGGGAGCGCTTTTCGACGGAACTGCGCGACTGCACCAGCGCAAACAACGGCACGATGAATAGCCCGGAAGAAATCGCCATTAACAGCATCCAGGTCATCACTTTCCAGACTTGCGGCTGCGCCAGAAATTGCTGGACACCCAAATCTTTACTGCCTAGCGCCTCCGGGCAACTAAAATATAAGCCGACGCTAAAAATGGTCATACCGAAGGCACCAAAAGGCACAAGGCCAATTTCTAAGCGCTTTTTCGATAACACTTCACACAGTAACGCACCGATCGCCGAACCGATCGAAAACACCGCAAGCAAAACGTTGTAAGCACCCTCTTGTCCGCCCAGTGTTTCTTTGGCGTAACTTGCCAATTGGGTAAAATAAATCGTGCCAAAAAACCAGAACCAAGAAATACCGAGGCAACTGAGCAACACCGTGCGATTGCCGCGCAAATCTTGCAGGTTGTGCCAAGTCGAAGTGATCGGATTCCAATCCACTTTCAGCGTTGCATCGGGGGCAGCTACGGCTGGAATGGCGCGCGCAGTCAACCAACCCACAATGGCAAGCCCAATCGAAACAAGCGCGATCAGTATGGCGCCAAGATGCGGGACTTCGTTGCTTTGTCGCAAAATAAGCGTCGTACCAACAATCGTTCCGGTCAAAATCGCTAGAAACGTCGCCATCTCGACCAAACCATTGCCGCCGGTAAGCTCATTTGGCTTCAACACCTGCGGTAAAATTCCATATTTAAGCGGGCCAAATACGGTGGAGTGAATTCCCATCATGAACAACATTGCGAGCAACAAATAAAGGTTTTGCGTAAAAAAGCCAACAGCACCTAAGCACATGATGCCAACTTCCGCGACTTTCACCCAAACCGCGATCTTTGCTTTATCTAGCTTGTCAGAAAGCTGCCCGCTAATTCCGGAAAATAGAAAAAAAGGCAGTATAAAAAGTCCTGCGGCAACTTGCGTAAAAATTTTCCGCTGCTCGTCATTCAGCCCAATCGCACCAAAAATTATTAGTGCTATAAGCGCCTGCTTGAAAACATTGTCGTTAAACGCATTAAGCGACTGGGTAAGGAAAAATGGCAAAAAGCGGCGTTGTTTAAGCAGAGAAAACTGATTACCTTGAGACATGCGCAATTACCTTTTGTGAAGTCTGGCGGAGGTTAGCAAAGCTTAAAGTGAGTGCTTCAAGCGCCACCAAAGTAGCGCGCAATAATACTTGGCACCATAACTGGACATCGGATGGCTACAATTATTCAAAGCTTAATCAACGCCTTTAGCGCCTCCGACGCCCGTTCAAATTCGATGATTACGTTTTTCGCGTCACCCACTGGGTCGGTCAAGGTACCGCTGCGCGCGCCATGTTCGATTTTTTTCGCCAAATCGCTCAATACGATTGCGCCTAAATTGGCACTCGTACTTTTCAGCGAATGCGCGGGCGCAATCATGCCCTCGACCTGCCCGCGCTGCGCCGATTGCGCCAATATTTTGATGTTTTTTGGCGTATCTTCTAGGTACACAGTGACTAGTCCAGCGAATTCAGATCCCATCACCTCCAATAGTTCATCGAAAATGCTGCGATCAATCGCAGGTTTAACTGGTGCAGCGGGCTTGGCTGCTGGCGCAGCTACCGAACTTTGCGCGACCGGAGCTGCAGCTGGCGCGTGCGATGGACGCGATACAACAGGCTGGGGCGACACTGGGGCAGGCTTTTGCTCTGGGACTGGTTTTTGCACTGCAGCTTTGGGCGCGGGCG
>JBBQBR010000353.1:0-3817 GCA_038317875.1 Lysobacterales bacterium | reverse complement strand
GCAACGGTTTTTCATCTTGAGCAGACTGGGCTTGACGCGCTGCCGATCATCGCGCTGCTGTCGTTTATGGTCGGCGCCGTGATCGCCTTCCTGGGTGCCAACCTGCTTGCCGATTTTGGTGCTGCGGTGCTGACTGTGGAGCTGGTTGCGTTTTCCTTTCTGCGCGAATTCGGCGTGCTGCTGGCGGCGATCCTGCTGGCTGGGCGTTCGGGTAGTGCGTTCGCTGCACAGATCGGCATGATGAAAGCAAACGAGGAGATCGATGCGATTCGCGCACTTGGCATGGACCCGATTGAGCTGCTGGTGATGCCGCGCATGTTGGCGCTACTGATCGCGCTGCCGCTGCTGACCTTAGTTGGCATGGTGACCGGCATCCTGGGCGGTGCGCTGGTCTGCACATTTGCGCTTGATATTTCGCCCAGCCTGTTTATTACACGGTTGCATGACGCCACCGAATTTCGGCATTTTTTCGTGGGCATGTCGAAAGCGCCGGTATTCGCTTTTTTGATCGCGCTGACGGGATGCCGTCAGGGCCTGAACGTCAGCGGCAGCGCGGAATCGGTTGGGCGCAGCACGACTACGGCCGTGGTGCAGGCGATCTTTTTGGTGATTATGTTTGACGCACTGTTCGCCCTGATGTTTCGGGAGCTGGCGCTGTGAGCACACCCGCTATTAACGCAGCAGCTGTGGACAACTCCGTTACTGATACGCCGGTAATTGATACGCCGGTGATTGATAAGCCAGTGATTGATAAGCCAGTGATTGAGGTTGAGCAGCTGGTCAATCGCTTTGGCAAGCAGCTCGTTCACGATCATCTGGACTTGGCGGTTCGGCGCGGCGAGATACTTGGACTGATCGGTGGCTCGGGTTCTGGAAAAAGTGTGCTGGTGCGCTCAATCTTAGGCCTGCAAAAACCCACATCAGGACGTATTCGCTGGTTCGGCCAGGACGTGGCGGAGCTTGATGATGCAGCACGCAACGCGCTGGAGCAGCGCATTGGTGTGCTGTTCCAAGCGGGCGCGCTGTTTTCCTCGCTGACGGTGCTCGAGAATGTGCTGGTGCCGTTCAAGGAATACACGAAGCTCGACTCGGATTTCGCGACGGCACTGGCGCGGCTCAAATTGCAGCTGGCCGGATTGTCAGCGGATGCCGCGGCTAAATACCCTGAGCAGCTTTCCGGCGGTATGCGCAAACGCGCGGGTCTAGCGCGTGCGCTTGCGCTCGATCCAGAGGTCATCTTTCTCGATGAGCCGACCAGCGGGCTGGACCCGATTGGCGCAGATAGTTTCGACGCACTGCTTAAAACGCTGCAGCGTGCCTTGAACCTGACCGTCGTTTTGGTCACACATGATTTGGACACGATTTTTGCAGTCTGTGACCGGGTTGCAGTGCTGGGGGACGGTAAGGTGATCGTGGTCGATACCCCTGAAGTGGTGGCGAAATTCGATCACCCTTGGATACGCGAGACGTTTAGCGGGACGCGCGGCAAGCGCGCCGCGCTAAGGCCTGACGAAACGCGCGACAAGAACGCTGCGCCGACCATTGATAACAATAAATTGAGGCTAGAGTGATGGAAACGAAAGCACACCACGTATTGATTGGGGCCTTCGTGCTCGGCCTGGGTACTCTTGGCGTTTTGTTTGCGCTGTGGATTGGCAAAGTCCAGTTTGCCAAAGAATATGCCGACTACGACGTGCTGTTTGAGCAGTCGGTCAGCGGCTTGAGCGTGGGTGCTGCGGTCGAGTTCAGCGGTATCCAGGTCGGCGAGGTGCGCCGCTTAAAACTGGCACCGTCCGACCCGAATCAGGTCATCGCGCGGATTCGCGTGCAGGGCGACCTGCCGGTTACCGTGGATACCCGCGCGCAACTAGTGTTGACAGGGCTAACCGGCCTTGCAGTGCTGCGTCTGTCGGGCGGTGCCAAGGAAAGTGCGCCGCTGACGGAAATTTTGCCCGGCCATCAGGTGCCGCTGATCCACTCTGAAGCCAGTCAGCTCGACAAGCTCTTCGAAAGCTCGCAGGCGCTACTTGCCAACGGCGCGGATGCTTTTGCGCGCGTCAACAAAGTGCTGAGCGAGGAAAATCTGAGCAAGTTGGACACCACACTGAGCGAAATCCAGGCGCTGAGCGCGGACCTGCGCGGCGAAGCCGGCGGCACGCTCCGCTCAATCCGCGAGCTGGCGGATCGCAGTAAGAATATGATCAATAAACTGGAAAAGAGCTTCCCTGCCGACGTGTGGGCAAAAGTGCCGGTGGATGCACGCGCCACGCTTGCCGAAATCAACAAGGCCGCTGGGGCTTTGCAAGGCACGCTGGCCTCGGCAGGCCCGGGCCTTGATCGCTTTTCCGGCGAAGGCCTGCCGCAAATGACCAAAACTCTAGCCGAACTGGAGCGTCTTGCGCGCAGTTTGGAACGCTTTAGCCGCACCTTAGAGGCGAATCCGCAGGGCTGGATCGCCAAACCGCCACCACAACGCACTGCCGAGGAACGCAAATGAAACTATCAAAGATGGCCGTCTATGGGCTGCTCGCGTTGGTTTTGCCAATAGCAGGCTGCGGACTACTACCAAAGCCCTTGCCTGCAGTTGACGCCTTTGTGCCACGCGTGTCCGTTGTTCAGTCGACAGACGTGCCGCACTTTGCCCGGCTAACCGTTATTCGCCCGACCGCGCCGGTATATTTGGACACTAGCGAGCCGCAATTGATTGACGTGGACGGCAGTTGGCTGCGTGTCCCAGGCTTTCGTTTCGCAGCGACGCCGGCTGAGTTGCTGCAAAATATGTTGGCCGACGGACTTGAGCAAAGCGGCGTGGCGGGCGCGGTGTTGACCCATCAGGTGGACAACAGTGCGCGCATTGAAATCGAGCTGCGCGCGTTTGCGCTAGAACGTGACGAGCGCGACATGCAGGCGCATCTGGCCTACAGCATCCGCTTGACCGGTGAAAAGCCGCGCGCGACGCGCATCGAAGTGAAAGTGCCGGTCGCCTCGTTGGGCTCAGGGACTGTGCGCGCAGCTTGGCAGCTGGCTTGCGAGCAGGCCCTGCGTGATACCCTGAAGTGGTTGCAAGACGGCCCGCGAGCGGAGTTGGTGCCGTGAACTCATGCGCTTGATGGAATTGCTTAAGCGCAAAGCCGAATCCCAAATAAAGCTGCGCCGCTGACTAATGCAGCGGCGCGTTTTTTTTGTTACTTATGAAATCAATAGCTAGAATAATGAAATCAGTAGCTAGAATAATGAAATCAATAGCTAGAATAAGTAGGGCGCTAGACTCGAAAAAAACTAACTAGACCTGCGATTTAAAATAGTGAAAGGAACTGACGAATGCGTCGCGCACCTGTTCCATTTTGGCGGTCATTTTGTCCCAGCTGTCTTCTCCAGCAGCTTTGAATTCGCTGAAATTGTCGACCGCGACTTTAGACTGCGCGCGCAACTTTTTCACTTCCGCCTTGTAGGCTTCGACAGCGTCAGCTTTGACTTCATTCGCCTTGGCTTCGATAGCATCAATTTTGGCATTGAGTTCGTCTAATTGCGCTTTCATTTTCTTCGTGTATTCGTCGCGTTTGCTTGTCATGAGTATGTGCTCGGCAGTGTTTGGAACGGTCATCGTGGGCCTATGATGAGGTTTGGTCTGTTCGCAAACGCACCATCGCCTTTGGTGCGGAATTCAGGATTTCACGCCGTAAGTCATTTGATCGACATCTTCGACATGAGCTGCATGCAGATTTTGATTCTGATCAAATTTACGTTACGTACTTGGCAGCCTCATGCTTAGAGTCAAATATTTTTCAAATTTGCATTTTGTACAAACAAAAATCTT
>JBBQBR010000352.1:0-3820 GCA_038317875.1 Lysobacterales bacterium | reverse complement strand
CATTTTAGAAGCCGATGAGCGTATTTTAAAAGAACCAATACCAGACATTGCAGTCGGCGAATTGGGCGCTAGCAGCGTGAATATTTTCGTGCGCCCATGGGTGGATACCTCGAATTTTTGGGCGGTACGTTTTGCGTTACTGGAAGCAATTAAAGTGGCTTTTGATGAAAACGGCATCACGATTCCCTATCCGCAAATGGATTTGCACGTTATTAAAGGCGCGCCAGATGCGCCGAACGTGAATAAGTAGGCCGCGGCGTTGGCGGGAATCCAGGCTGAAACCGCGCGGTTTAGTTCGTTCCAAGCGAATGGAAGCTGGATTTTCCGCGCCGGAGGAGATGGCTACCTGAGGCGAATACAGATCAACGTCAGCCTATATTCGTGGGCTTTTGGGCGCTTGGGGCTTGCGTACTGACAAACCCACAAGTTCGAAAATGATCAGAGATTTACGCAGTGAAGGGTACCGGCTACGCTTTCCAATTCCATCACTTTGGATACGCTATGGTTCAATTTCTAATCTTTGGCCACATGTTCGCCCAAGAACGCGCGAATATTGCGCCCAATTGATAGCAGGCAAAGCATTGCACCGAACTATTTTTGACACTCCTATAATTAACACGCTGTTGCGCGCAGTTTCGCTGGTCTTTTTGCGAATGGCCGGTTGGAAAGTCGAAGGTTCTTTACCTGAAGGCGTTGGCAAATGTGTGTTGATTGCCGCACCGCATACCAGCAATTGGGATTTACCTTACACATTATTCGTGGCGTTCGCACTCAACCTGCGAATCTATTGGATGGGTAAACAAAGCCTGTTCAAGTGGCCATTTGGCGCGCTTATGCGCTGGCTTGGCGGCCTTCCCGTAGATCGCAGCAAGTCGAACAATCTGGTCGCGGCGTCAGCGCAGGCGATCCGGGCTGCCGATGGCCCGCTGCAATTGGTCGTTCCACCCGAGGGCACGCGCGGCAAGACCCGCCATTGGAAGACCGGCTTCTACCACATCGCGATCGCCGCACAGGTACCCATCGTTATGGCCTACATGGATTACCCGCGCAAGGTTAGTGGCCTAGGCCCGGTATTTCAGCCCAGCGGCGATATTGAAGCCGACATGGCCGCGATCAAAGCCTTCTACGCGCCAATCAAGGGGTACAACGAAAGGCAATTCGAGGCTCACTAGCACTGAGCACATTGCTCAGTCGAAACGCAACGCTGGCTTGCGCGCAAGTTAAGCACCGCTATCCGCGCCGCGCCAGTTAGCAAGACCGTCACAGCAACCAATGCTATAATTAACGTGTTTTTCCTAACAATTAAAGCCATGCAGACCAAGCCAAAACGTGAACCTAAGGCCCAACAACCGAGCCGAATTCTAGTGCGCAACGCGCTTCCTACCGACATTGAAGCGATCGTTGCACTTAGCGCACGCGTCTATGGTGACGAATGGTGTTATCGGCCCAGCATGATTTCTGGGCAAATTACCGCCTTTACCGAAGGCCAGTTTGTGTTGATTTACGACGACAAAGTAGTTGGCTATTGCGCCACCTTCATTATCGAGGAAAGCATTGGTCTTGGCCCCCACACATGGCGCGCGATCACCGGCTCTGGCTACGCTTCGCGACATGACCCCAAGGGTGACTGGCTATACGGCATGGAGATTTTTGTCGATCCAGAATATCGCGGGCTGCGTATTGGTCGACGTTTATACGATCAACGCAAGATTTTGTGTCGCGCGCTCGGGCTGAAAGGCATCGTATTTGCTGGACGCATTCCCGGCTTTGCAAAGCGTCAAAAGCAATATGGGTCAGCACTTGAGTACGTTAAGGCCGTTGCAGAATCTAGAATTCGCGACGCAACTTTGAGTTTTCAGTTGCGCAATAGCTTTGAATTAGTGGGTGTGCTTCCGGATTATTTACCCTCAGATGTTGAATCCGCCGGCAACGCAGCACATTTAATTTGGCGCAATCCTGCCTACGCTGACAACAGTTCAATCCGCAAAACCAATTCGCAAAACACGCTTTTTAAGCGAAATGTTCGAGTGGCGACGGTGCAATATGGTCAGCGGCGGGTAAAGCATTTTGAGGAATTCGCAGCTCAAGTCGAGTTCTTCGTCGACGTCGCTGCCGACTATCGCGCCGACTTTGTGCTGTTTCCGGAATTTTTTACTCTGCAGCTGCTATCGATTGCGAATGAACCTTTGGCCCCAGCAGATGCGATCGGTACGCTGACGCAATACACAGCCGAGCTGAAATCGCTTTTGAGCCGTTTGGCGATGCGCTACAACATCAATATTGTCGGTGGCTCGCACCCAACAAAAATGGCCGATGGCGACATCCATAACGTTTGCTATGTGTGCTTACGTGATGGCTCAATTCATGCTCGAGAGAAAATCCATATCACACCGAGCGAACGCCGCTGGTGGGGCATTAAAGGCGGCGAAAGCGCAGACGTTATCCACACCGATTGCGGGCCGATCGGGATTACGATTTGCTATGACAGCGAATTCCCGGAACTGGCGCGGCATTTAATCGACCAGGGCGCAATGATTTTGTTTGTGCCCTTCTGTACCGATGTCCGCGAAGGCTATTTACGTGTGCGCTATAGCTGCGCGGCACGGGCGATTGAAAATCAGTGCTATATGGTGCTGTCTGGTAACGTTGGCAATATTCCCGGCGTACATAACTTTGATATTCAATATGCGCAAAGCTGCATTTTAACGCCTTGCGATGTGCCCTTTGCACGTGATGGCGTTGCCGCTGATACCACTGCCAACACCGAGATGATTGCATTCGCGGATTTACAAATCGATAAACTTATCGAAGCGCGCAATGATGGCTCGGTACTAAACCTGCGTGATCGGCGCTTTGATTTGTACCAGTCTAGTTGGACGCATCGCGACAAGTAGAGATTAAGGAGGAGATAGGTTTGAGATTAGCCCAGACGACTTAAAGATTATTTATCAGAGTTACGTTGTACCGTGGTCGATAAAAATAACGCTTGCCCTTGTTATTTTTCTGGTCGGGCGACTCATTGCTAGCTTTGTTTCACGCATGGTAGGCAACGTTCTTGCGCACAGCTCACTGGATCAAATATTAATTGACTTTGTAAAGTCAATTGTGCAGGCAATAATGGGTGCGATTCAAACTGATGTGGCGATTTTATCGTAGTGCTGTGCTGTATTTCGGTTCCAATAGTGCTGCCACTGACGATTTGCACGATGCACCCGCAAAGCCAACATGCGCTCCGCAGTGTGTGCTTGCCACCAAGCGCCTGGACGTTTTAGGCGTTGTTGGACAACGTACCGATGGGCGCTTTCAATTTCGCCTGAACCAATCGGTAAGTCGCGCTTGATCGCGTCTTGATAATTGAGTTGTTCCGGCCGGTTGAGCAAGTAGCGATAGCACACCCTAACTGGGGCTTCACTGTCAGCAACATCCGCCAACTCACAGTGCGCGCGCAGCGTCTCCAAGACGTCTTTGGTCGCCTGCGTTTTCAGCCGATTTTTCTGCAGATCCATCCACTCAAATTTTTCTTCCGGTGTGCGCGTGATCGCTTGCCCTGCGGCGCTGAGATAGTCGCAAACATGATAAAAATCAACCAAGTAGCTGCCCTTTGCGCCAAATTTCCTTTCGATTTGATCGGCGATCCAGGGTGCACCATCACCCACACCATGAATGGCTGTCGAGCGACCAAATCCAGCTTGGATCGCACAGTCAAAAAGGCATTGACCGGCCGCGTCCACATCGCCCTGTAACGTGCCACCAAAAAACAGCGTCTTACTGCCCTGCACATGCGCAAGACTCAGCTTGGCCTCGCGCCAACACAGCTTTT
>JBBQBR010000351.1:0-3832 GCA_038317875.1 Lysobacterales bacterium | reverse complement strand
CCGTTAGTGCTTGAATTGATTGACTTATTAGCCCTAGAGCAGCTTGAGGCCGATTTCTTTCGAGGGCAAAGCCGCGACATTGGCACGAAATATGTCTTTGGCGGGCAAGTGCTCGGCCAAGCGTTGGCGGCATGCCAGCGCACTGTCACAGCCGACCGCCATGTACATTCGCTCCACGCCTATTTCTTGCGCGCGGGCGATATTGAAGCGCCGATCGTGTATGTCGTTGATCGCTCACGCGATGGCAAAAGCTTTTCCACCCGCCGGGTGACCGCAATCCAGCATGGTCAGCAAATATTTGGCATGGCCGCATCATTCCAAGAGCGCGAAACTGGCATGAGTCATCAGCTCAGCATGCCCGATGTGCCGCCGCCAGAAGATTTGACCGAAGCCGACCCGATCGATGCGCGTTTAATGGAGAAAGTCAGCGCGAAACAGCAGCGCTGGCTGAGTTCCAAAGGGCCGTTTGAGTTTCGGCACGTCTACCCACGCGATGAGCTAAAGCGGCCGAAGCGCCCGGCGTTTCAACATGTTTGGTTCAAATTAGTCGACAAAATCGGCGATGATGAAGTGCTGCATCAAAGCATGCTCGCCTACGCCAGTGATTTTCATTTACTCGGCACCGCGACCTTTCCACACGGCATTTCCTACCTACAGCCAAACGTACAAATGGCCAGCTTAGATCACGCCATGTGGTTTCACCGGCCATTTCGCATCGACGAATGGTTGCTGTATTCCTGCGATAGCCCCAGCGCCGATGGCGCACGCGGGTTATCGCGCGGCAGCATCTATACGCGCGAAGGCGTGCTGGTGGCCTCAACGGCGCAGGAAGGTTTAATTCGGGTTTTACCGGAAGTAGAAGGGTAGGTTTCGCGCGCGGCTCTGCCGCCAGGTGAAATTGCGCACTTCTCGCGCTTTGGACTAACGCCTTTTACGCGGCGTTTCCCTACAATCACCGACTGCGTCAAGCTCCAAATCATTAGCGACGTCGCTGCACCGTTAGAGATATCGCAGGAGCTAAAACAACTACCGCGCGTCGAGCAACGCAGTGATTTTCATTGCGTCACAACTTGGCGGCAAGGAAGCAATTTGCCGCTCGCACACATCCTCAAGACTTGCTGGCATGGCAAACAAAAATCCTTGCCCTAAGCTCAAGCCTAATTGCAGAAGCTGCTTGCGCTGAATTTCGGTTTCGATACCCTCCGCGATCACGTCTAAGCCCAATGAATTCGCCATTAGCACAATCGCGCGCACGATCGCGCTGCTGCCGCCCGCTTCACCGTCAAGCAAGGCATTCACAAACGAGCGGTCGATTTTGATCCCCGACAGCGGGAATCGATGCAGATACGATAGCGATGAATAGCCGGTGCCGAAGTCGTCTAGCAAGGTATGAACACCCGCTTCTTTTAATGCCTGCAAACAGTTTGCAACCTGTTCTGGGTTTTCCAGGAGTACACCTTCGGTTACTTCCAAGCGAACACTTTGTGGCATGACGTTATAGCGCCGCATGAGCGCCAGAAAACGCTCCGCAAAACTTCGATCCCGCAAATGTGCTGGCGAAACATTGACGGTTACATAAGCCCCAGCAAAGGCAACGGCGCTAATGTCGATGCAAACTTGCTCATAAATTTGCCAATCCATCGCTTCTAAATTGCCCGTTTCTTGCGCAACATCGACAAAATCACAGGGCAATAATAATCCGCGCTGTGGGTGCTGCCAGCGCATTAATGCCTCAAAGCCGAGTATTTTTCCATCGCGAATTTGTGCGATCGGTTGATAAAACGGCAAAAATTCATTACGCGGTATCGCGCGGCGCAAATCATTTTCTAGTTCTAGCGCTTTTAAAGCAACTTCGTGCAGCCCTTCGTCGAATAAATCATAGCGCTTACGGCCCTTTGCCTTGGCCCGATACATTGCGACATCGGCGTCGCGCAATAATTCCTCCGGGTTTTGATAACGCCCATCAACAACGGCAATACCGATACTGACTGAGGTGAATAATTCTTTTCCCAAAATGCGAATCGGCGCATCAAATGCACTAATAATTCGATCCGCAACCGAAATTACATCTTTTGGATATTGATTTATTTTAATCAAAATTGAAAATTCATCACCACCCAGACGCGATACTGAATCAGTGTCGTTAATGCACGCGCTAATACGTTGAGCGGCAACTTTTAATAGTTCATCGCCGACTAAATGACCAACGGAATCATTTACTATTTTAAAACGATCTAGATCTAAGAACAGTACTGCAAATAGCTGCGAGGCGTCCTTCTGGTACCTGGCTAATGCTAGATCAAGCTGTGCAAGCAAATGGCTACGATTGGGCAGCCCGGTTAAAGCGTCATGTAAAGTTTCATGCTTAAGCTTCAGTTCCATACGTTCGCGCACGAAAATTTGGGCGCGCAACTCGCTATTTGCATGGGCTAATTCATGGGTACGTTCTTGTACCCGCTGCTCTAATTCAGAATAGGCATTTTTTAATTTCTCATTACCTAAGCGCCGCTCCAGCGCATTCGCGATGTGAAGTGCTACAAAACTGACTAATTCTTCATCTGACTGCCCATAGTGATGTTCGTCGGTGTAACTTTGTAGTGCAATCACACCTTTCACTTTGCCTGCGATTAGTAAAGGCACTCCCATCCAGCTAACTGATTTAGTCCCGGTAACTGTTACTTCACCGGCACCCGCAAGTTCATCTATCTCGCTTCTATTTAAACAAGCTGGCTTTGCAGTTCGAATAATATATTCAGTTAATCCGCGGCCGATCGCTCGTCGAAAATTTATTGCGTCGTGCTCGTCGACCGAGTAGGGAAATTCTAGATATAAACCGTCATCAGAAAGGGTTGCAATATAAAAATTCTTCGCGTGCAGTAGTTTGCCGACTATTTTATGCACCGAGGAATAGAAAAAATCCATCGTTGGGCTGCTTTGACTCACTTCCGCAATTCGAAATAACGCTCGTTGCAGACGTTCGCTGCGCACGCGCACGGTTACTTCGTTTTGTAAAGCCAAAGTCCGCTCGTCAACGCGTCGCTCAAGGTTTTCCTGCGCCTCACGCCGCTGCAGCATGGTCAAAATGTGCTGTGCTACATAGGCTAATAATGCTTGGTCTTTTTCGCTGTACCGATGCTCTGGGAAATAGCTCTGCACCACGACTGCACCCAGCACCGTGCCTTGATCCAACATTGGCACGCCCAGCCAATCCACGCTGTCTGGGCCTAAGCTTTCGTCAGTCGTTAAGTCCAGTGAAGCGCGCACATCGTCAGACGGGCCGCGCACCGGCTTTGCGCTGCGCATCATTGCCAAAGTTAAACTATTAGGCAGGCTGCGCACGTCAATTTTTTCCTGCGTATTGGGGGAATTCCAGTCCACGCTGTCGACAAAATAGATGAAACGAATGGTTTCATCGTTAGGGTCGTAGCGGACAATGAAAAAATTTTCCGCGTACATCAAACCATTCACGATTTGGTGCAGTTCGCGCAACACGTCATCGGTTTCTTTATCCGAATTCGCTAAATCACTGATTGCAAACAATGATCTTTGCAGCCGTTCCGCGCTCGCGAGCCGCTGGATATCAAGTTGAAAGTGCTCCGTTTGTAATACGGACTGACAGCGCAGCGCCAAGTTGGTGAAGTCTCTACGCAGAAGTTTTGCCTGCCCTGTTCCAGGCGCATTTGCATCCATTTCAAAATACAAACACGCCCAGTTCGTATCATTGCTGATCAACATCCGCGCAACCTGTACGCAGTTTTGTGTAGATGCTTTAGCCCTGCCACCTAAGCGCCGCGCCTTTAAAATCAATGACCTCTGCGCGTCATTTAAGGCA
>JBBQBR010000350.1:0-3835 GCA_038317875.1 Lysobacterales bacterium | reverse complement strand
TGGGCGTTGAGATTTACGGTGTGTCCACCGATACCCACTTTGCCCACAAAGCTTGGCACGACGCCTCGGAAACCATCAAAAAAATCCAATATCCCTTGGTTGGCGACCCAACGCACCTGATCTGCCGCAACTTTGATGTGTTGATCGAAGCGGTTGGCTTGGCAGATCGCGGCACGTTCGTGGTTGACCCAGAAGGCAAGATTCAGATCGTTGAAGTCACCGCCGGCGGTATCGGGCGTGATGCAGCTGAGCTGTTGCGCAAAGTCAAAGCGGCGCAATACGTCGCTGCCCATCCGGGCGAAGTTTGCCCTGCCAAATGGAAAGAAGGTGAAAAAACCTTAGCGCCTTCGTTAGATTTGGTCGGAAAGATTTAATTATTGCGACGTTGCGCACCCCAAAACCCACTCCACCGTCATCCCGGCGCAGGCCGGGAACCATTTTTATCGTGCGACCTTTATACGCCGAGAAGCGATCACCTAAAAGCCAATGGATCCCGGCCTGCGTCGGGATGACAATTGCAATAGCGCTAAACCAAGAACATTTGAACAGACCAGTATTTTGAACGGAGCAAGCCATGTTAGATGACGCGCTAAAAGCACAACTGAAAACCTACCTAGAGCGGCTGGTCAACCCCATTACGTTGATCGCTACACTTGATGAAAGCGCAAGTTCGCAAGAACTAAAGACGCTGCTGGAAACGATTGCCGCCATGTCCGGCAAGATCAGCTTAGATTTCACCGGTAGTGATGTGCGCACGCCGTCGTTTTTGATTCAACGCAATGACAGCGAAGTCAGCGTTCGTTTTGCCGGGATTCCACTCGGGCACGAATTCACTTCGTTAGTGCTGGCTTTGCTGCAAGTCAGCGGCTACGCGCCAAAAGTAGAAGCCGATTTGATTGCACAAGCTAAGCTGTTGGAGGGCGATTTCGCCTTTGAAACCTACTTCTCACTATCGTGCCAAAACTGTCCTGACGTGGTGCAAGCCCTCAATTTACTGAGCATCGTCAACCCAAAAATCAAGCACGTTGCCATTGACGGCGCTTTGTTTCAGCAGGAAGTAGAAGCGCGGCAAGTGATGGCGGTGCCAAGTGTTTATCTCAATGGCGAGTTGTTTGGACAAGGCCGGATGGACTTCGCGCAGATTTTGGCGAAACTGGACACCAACGCGGCGGCCCGGGATGCGGAAAAGCTGAAATCGAAAGCGGTTTTTGATGTCCTGATGGTCGGCGGCGGCCCGGCTGGTTCGGCTGCCGCTATTTATTCGGCGCGCAAAGGTATCCACACGGGTATTGTGGCGGAGCGTTTTGGCGGCCAGGTGTTGGACACCATGGGGATCGAAAACTTTATTTCGGTCAATTCTACGGAAGGACCGAAGCTGGTGGCGGCGTTAGAACAACATGTGCGCGAATATGATGTCGACATCATGAATTTGCAGCGCGCAACTTCGCTGAAACCGGCGAGCAAACCCGATGGCTTGATCGAAGTGCAGCTTGAAAATGGCGCAACGTTGCGTGCCAAAACCGTGGTGATTTCCACCGGCGCGCGTTGGCGCACGATGAACGTTCCCGGTGAGGAGCTTTATCGCAACCGTGGCGTTGCGTTTTGCCCACACTGCGACGGCCCGCTGTTCAAAGGCAAGCCGATTGCGGTGATCGGTGGCGGCAATTCAGGCGTAGAAGCAGCAATTGACTTGGCCGGCCTTGTCAGTCACGTTACGCTGATTGAATTTGATAGCAAGCTGCGCGCCGATGAAGTGTTGCAGCGTAAATTACGCAGTCTGGCGAATGTGGACGTGGTGCTGAATGCGCAAACCACTGAGGTGCTGGGCGACAGCCAAAAAGTAAACGGACTGGTCTATGTGGACCGCGCAACGAAAGTACCGCACACGGTAACGCTGGCCGGTATTTTTGTGCAAATTGGTTTGTTGCCGAATACCGATTGGCTAAAAGGCGTGGTTGAACTGTCTGCGCGTGGCGAAATTTTGATCGACGATCGCGGCCAAACTTCAGTCCCAGGGGTTTTTGCAGCTGGCGACGCGACAACTGTGCCGTACAAACAAATCATTATCGCGATGGGTGCGGGCTCCACTGCAGCGCTCAGCGCCTTTGATCACCTGATTCGAACCAGCGCGCCTGCTGCGGCACCGATATTGGCGATTGCGGCTTGATTAACGCTTTATTGTGAGCCCCCTAAAATATGGGGCTCACATCATTCGTTTGATCCCCGGCCGTAATGCTCCGCGTATGTCTGGATACAACCCAAGCATGGGTTCAACCTAGTCAAACTGGAGCAAGAAATGTCAAAGAATTCCGAAACGCGCCCTTTAGTACGCCGCATGTGCGCTTTGGCGATTGTCAGCGCCCTGAGTGCTAATGCTATGGCGCAAACGACCAGCACCAATGTGCTGCATTTTGAAGGCCGCAATAGCAACTGGTTCGATGCCAGCAACTGGCGCGAGGGCCGTGTTCCGGGTGTAAATGACGATGTGGTGCTTGATCGCGGCGATAACGTGGTAATTGATCCTAAAGTCGGCCGCGCGCAAATTGAAATTCGTGATTTATATGTCGGCGACGGCGCAGCGCTAACTACCTTAGCTGGCACCATCATGCTGCTACGCGACGAGCACATTGGCGCTGCGCGAATCGTTAATCGCAGCAGTGGCGTGCTCGGCGAAGGACAATATGTCAACGCAAAATTAGCTACTGGCTGTACCTTTGATTGCGGCGTAATTGCAAGTAACCCGACGCCAAAATCTAAGCGCACTATTGTTCTGCAAAGTAGCGTGACCTCAGAAATGGGCATCGGCGGTCTAGAACCCGCCAAAATCGTGCGCGATGCGACTGGCGCGATTCGATTGGCCGCAGGCCCTGGCCACTACGCCACCACGTCTGCGCAAACTTTGCTGCTGAACGGCCATTTGTGGCTGAATTTGGTTTACGGCTTTCGCCCAATTCCAGGCGACAGTTTCCAGCTTTTTAGCGCCGAGCGCTATGCCAGTGGCCAGTTTACCGGGTTGCCAGAATCCGCCTTGGTCGGATGCACCAGTGCGGGCGTGGGCTTACGCATCACTTATGCAGGTGGGGATGGTAATGACGTGGTTTTGCGCGCTGCACGCGCCAACCGCGCAGAATGCGCCGCAGCGAGCGTGCAGCTGATCGGGCCTGAGTTACCGCCGGGAACCGACGCCACGCGCGAACATATTTTGCTGGCGCGACAGATAGGCGTACCAGTCATTTAATGGGTGCGAGTCAAAGTAATGTGGTGTGTGATCTGTTTTCGAACCAAATCTTAAAAGAACCGTTCGCCCTGATATGAGCCACGTCGAAGTATCGAAGGGCACAGTCGCACAAATACTGACGCAGCCGCAGCACTTTGTGCATCACACAGCTTGCGGCTACATGCTTGGACTTAGCTCAGCACGAACGGGTTTCTTTCAGCGCCATGCCGAAAATATCAGTTCGACTCGCACACTCATTTAATTCGAAAATCATTCGCAGCAGCGCTGGCGCTCTAATGCTCCAGCGTCAGCCCCACATTCAGCGGGTCGTGATCCGATGAGCGAAACGGCGTCCTGCGGTAAAGCAGTGCACGCGTGGCGGCCTCTAGCTTCTTGGCATCCGGATTGACGGTGGCACCCGGCGGCGGCTCGCTAATATCACTATCGTAGGCAAAGCCTGGATATTCTTCGGCGTTGATATGCCATACCTCAACAGAACGCACCTGCTTTTTCAGACTTTCCGAGGCCAGGGCATGGTCTAAGCTGCCTAAAAGGCCGTCATATGAAAAACTAAAGTGTGGTGCCTCAGCAGAGCCTTCACCCAAATAGCGAAAGCCC